>CAZIGO010000301.1:0-2246 GCA_964538595.1 uncultured Chitinophagales bacterium
GTGGACTGTTGTTGTATAAACGATTCAGAAAGTCCTATATCAACAGCCGTCCAATGTCCTACTGCTTCGAAATTTTCTGGCAGAAAAAATGATAACTTGGGACGTTGAAAACTAACAGTATGATCGGCCTTGAACTGAATAGAGTCACTATGGTAATCTGCATAGATACCAGAAGGGATATCTACTGCAATGCCTGTACCATTGGATTGGTTGATTGTTTGGATTACCTCGACAGCAATACCTTCTATTGGGCGATTGAGCCCTGACCCGAAAATAGCATCGATGACGAATGCTTTCTCGGGGAAAGAAGGAATATCCGACCCGGTTTTGATATCTTGCACTTGTACCGGTGTTAGCCGTTCCAAGCGTTTTTTATTGGTGTTGAAATCGGGCGCCGATTTATCGCTGATACGAACAGCGAAGACTTTTATATCAAATCCTTGCTTATAAAGCAGGCGACCGATGGCTAATCCATCTCCCCCATTGTTGCCCGGTCCGCAGAAAATAATAACGGGCGTTATGGGATCAAACCGGTTGGTAAACCAATTGGTAAAAGCATGAGCCGCTCGCTCCATAAGGTCGATAGAAGCAATCGGTTCATTATCGATCGTATGTTCATCGGCTTGTCGAATTTGATCGACGTCTAATATTTTCATAACCCTTGCTTTATTTGTGGATTAAAAATAGGAGAATACTATGAACTGTGGATGCGCTTAATACCATAAAGGTAGTGAGTATAAGTTTTAGTTTTCTTCTCATAAATACCTGTTTTGTCGAGGGGGTCTATACGAACACACCCGGAAGCATGAAGTACTTGATGGGAAGATAAGATGATGCCGACATGATTCATTTTATCTTCTTCATTGGTAAAAAAGGCGAGATCCCCCGCAGCATGATTAGTATAGGATATGGTAGTTCCATTTTGTATTTGTTGGCTTGTATCACGGGGGAGAACATATCCGAACAGACGAAAGAGAAGTTGAGTAAGTCCTGAACAATCTATGCCAAAAGGGGATTTCCCGCCCCAAAGATAAGGAGACTGAAGTAGGGGAGCGGCTAACGCTCGTAAGTGATTATCGGTAAGGGAGAGCGAAGTGTTCGAAGATTGTACCGGGGCTTTACAATGGAAGTGTTTTGTGCCAATCGTAAACTGCTGATGTTGGTATTGTGGTAAATAAGCCCCGAATGATAACCAATATTTATAGTCCCCTTGAGTAGCAGTAGCAATGGGCGATGTAATGTAAGCTCCCTCAGATTGACGAATGGAATGCCAGTCCTCTTTCTCGATTCTTTGGAGTTGCTTACGATCGATCCAGCCCCGGTATTCATCAAAAGCACTCTGAATTTTTACCCATTTCGGTTTCAATTGCAGGATCCGGTATCGTTCGCCAAATAGTAATTGGGTGGTCAACTCGCTCTTATCCGACGGAGTGGCTCGTACCGGTAATACACTCAAATGGGCGATTCCATAGTCCATAAATGGCACTTTTCTATATATTTTGATATTTTATTTTAAAACATGTGGATAATACGTGGAAACAGTTGAAACATACAGTTGCAAAGTTACATATTTTTTTTACCTTTGTTCGTTAGCATTATAAAAATTTAGTTAATAAAATTATCAAAAAGGCTATTATGCGTAAAATTCTACTCAGCTTTATCTTAGGAGTATGTAGTATGTCATTTGCTTTTGGTCAATGTGGGGCATTTACCCTTACTGTTGATTCTTCTTTTAATGTACAATGTCATGGGGATTCGACGGGCGCTATTTATACAAGCGTGAGTTATGATTCAGCAGCTGTGTTTGTTTGGAATACAGGAGATACGACAGATGATTTGCTGGATCTGCCGGCCGACACATTTTCGGTGACGGTCACCGATTCAATATCCGGTTGTAAAGATTCCGCTACCCAGGTCATTACCCAGCCGGATACACTCATGGTCAGCGTAGATTCGGTAGCTGATGTGTTATGCTATGGAGACAGTACGGGAGGTATATTTATCAATGTCAATGGAGGAGTGCAGCCGTACAATTTCAGCTGGAGTGATGGTAGTATGGATTCTAACTTAACAAGTATAGATACCGGAACTTATAGAGTAACAGTTACTGATTCCAATGGTTGCATGGATACAGTCAGTGCAACGATTAAACAACCAGATACATTGACGGCCGGTGTTGATTCGGTAGCTAATGTGTTATGCTATGGAGACAGTACGGGAGGTATATTTATCAATGTCAATGGAGG
>CAZIGO010000301.1:2346-2859 GCA_964538595.1 uncultured Chitinophagales bacterium
AGTGCAGCCGTACAGTTTCAGCTGGAGTGATGGCAGCATGGATTCTAACTTAACAAATATAGATACCGGTACTTATAGAGTAACAGTGACGGACGCTAATGGTTGCATGGATACGGCCAGCGGCACAATTACCGAACCCAAGTTATTGGATGTTTGGATTGACTCAGTTAGAAATAATGCTTGTGCCGGCGATAGTCAAGGCGCAATTGCAGTGCTTGATAGTGGTGGTGTGAAACCATATAACTATCAATGGAGTAATGGAGATACTACTCAGAATATCAGTGGATTAGCCGCTGACTCTTTTCAGTTGGTTTTAACTGATGATAATGGATGTGTCGATTCTGTTACCGGAGTAGTGGAATCTCCAACGATGTTAAATGCTTGGGTAGATTCAGTGCGTAATAATGAATGTGCCGGAGATAGTCAAGGCGGTGTGTTTATCAGTGATAGTGGTGGTGTAATGCCCTATACTTATGATTGGAGTAATGGGCATGGATCCGGTATGCCTGATCC
>CAZIGO010000302.1:0-1491 GCA_964538595.1 uncultured Chitinophagales bacterium
CCGCTAATCGCAAATAAACCGTTCCGTCAATTTTTGTGGAAGAAATAAACACCCGGCCGTCTTCCTGTATCGCTTTTACTAATTGTAAATTGAATTCATTAGCATCTTGGTCTTCGGGGACATATCGATAAATGACCACTGACAGTTCTGGTGGTGGTCCAACCTCAAAGCCGGGGATTTGTTGAATTTGTTCGTAAAAATACCGGGCTAGGTATATCTTCTCTTCTAACGCCGCCCGGAATGGGGCTAGTCCCATTAATTTAAGCGGTAACCATACCCGGAGCCCCCGAAAATGCTTGGACAATTCTGGCGAGAGATCGGCTGGTGAAAGTTCTGCTTCTGGATCGATAGTATCCTGCATGTAAGCCGCCGTATAACGGTGTGTGTTATAAAGTAATGTTTTATCTTTAACCAATAAAGCACCGGTTCCATAAGGGAGAAAAAGCCCTTTGTGCGGGTCCATCACAATAGAATCCGCTTGATTCATGTGTTTTACTAAGGGCTTCCCACTCTCGCAAAGAATAAAAAATCCGCCATAAGCAGCGTCCAGATGAAACCACAGATCATTTTCCTTACAAATGGTGCCGATTTCCTGTAGAGGATCGATAGCCCCGGTATCTGTGGTACCGGCTGCCCCAACAACTAACCATGGGTTTAGCCCGGCGGCTTTGTCCTGCTGGATTTTGCTGGCTAAAGCTTCTGTATTCATTTGAAAACGTTCATTCATGGGCACGTAGCGGAGTTGTACTTCCTGTAATCCGGCAATCCGCAATGCTTTGTTAATAGAGTGATGCACTTGCTCCGTCAGATAAACGACGGTGTTTTTAAAGTCCTCACCTTTTATATTGTGGGCGTCCCGTGCTGTAGCTATAGCGGAAAGATTAGCCAGTGAACCTCCGGAAGTCAATATACCGCCCATCGTATCAGGATAATCAATGAGTTGACCGATCCAGTGGACGATTTCGTTTTCCATTTTTACGGCCCCGGGACCGGCAAAGTACACGCCCGCATAATTGTTGGTCACCGCTGCCCATAAATCACCTAAGGCAGCCGGGTAAATACCTCCCCCCGGGATATACCCCAAGTGCCCGTGGGAAGCTGGATTTAAACCACTCTGATCTACCTTTTGCTGGAGATTTTCGATCACCTTTTCAAAGTTTGTGGCTTCTTCCGGGAAATTATTTTCGTGGAGGCCTACGCCTTCATTATCGCCTTGGTAGGCTGGTATTTCATCGAGTTGGTCCAGGAATTGGTCTAGATATTGATGGAGTTGTTGACGCCACGCTTTCCGTTGAGTGGCCGAAGTTTCTAAAGTACGGGCTTTCGATTCCAGTGATTGAATCTTCTTACGCATGTACAAGATTGGATTTAAGGAGGGAAAAGATAGCCAATAATCCCTGAAAGCCGAAAGGGAAACTGTTGCTTCTTTAAAATGTGAAGGTCAGTTGTCGATCATAATAGAGCGGTACCGGCTGATGTCTTTATCCTGGA
>CAZIGO010000302.1:1501-2858 GCA_964538595.1 uncultured Chitinophagales bacterium
GTTACGGACGTTGCTTATATTATGCTTTTTGAAAATCGAACTAGCGATCATCGAGCGGTAGCCGGTTTGGCAATGGACATAGATCTTATCTTGGGGATCAAATTTTTGCATGCGTCCTTCCAGTTCGGAAAGCGGTAAGTTCATCGCCCCTTCGAGGTGTTCCTCTTCAAATTCGGTGTCCGTTCGTACATCGACTAGAACAATGTCTTCATCATGTTTGATGTCGAGTTCAAATTCATCTGCCCCAATCGTTACCACTAAATCAAGTTGATGACCGGCATCTTCCCAAGCTTGTATACCACCGTCTAAATAACCAGTTACATTTTCGTAACCCACGCGAGCCATTCGTATAATGGATTCCTCCTCTTTGCCGGGAGCAGCAACAAGGATCACCGGTCGGTCTTCATCCAGTAGTTGCCCCACCCACTCGGCATAACGGCCGTCCAAGCCAATATTCAGCGAGCCCGGGATGAATCCCTTTTCGAACTCCTCAGGGCTACGGGTATCGAGTATGACGGCTCCATCTTGATACGCTTGTTGGAATTCCTCTACACTAAGCGGGTTTTTGTTTTCTTCCAAAATTTTATCGACGGGGTCGTAGCCTTCTTTATTGAGCGAAACGTTGAGCGGGAAGTATTTCGGAGGACTTTTGAGCCCATTGATCAAATACTTGATAAAATCCTTTTTATTGTCTTGCTGGAGGGCTTGGTTGGTTTCTTTCTGTTCGCCGATGGTGCTCCAGTTTTTATCGGCTAAGTTTTTGCCACAGGCAGAGCCCGCCCCATGGGCTGGATATACGTAAACATCATCGGGTAAGGGGAGTAATTTTTCGTGGATGGAATCGTATAACATACCGGCCATATCTTGACGGGAGTAATCGTTGTCGGCTGCCAAATCAGGGCGGCCTACATCTCCCACAAATAAGGTGTCACCGGTAAATACGGCATGGGGATTCCCTTTTTCATCATACAGTAAATAACTGACGGACTCAAAGGTGTGGCCCGGGGTGTGTAATACTTCGATTTTTAAATCGCCGAGCGTAAAGGTTTCACCATCTTCCGCCAAGTAGACTTTATAATCAGTAGTGGCTTTAGGGCCAAAAATGATGGGGGCGTCTGTTTTACGGGAAAGGTCTAGATGACCGGAGATAAAATCAGCATGGAAGTGAGTTTCAAAGATATACTGAATCGTAGTTCCCCGTTCTTTAGCTAAGTTGACATATTGGTCGGTATCCCGCATCGGGTCGATAATAGCGGCTTCATTGCCTGATTCAATATAATAGGCGGCTTGTGATAGACACCCGGTATAAAGTTGTTGTATCTCCATGGAACTTTCTGTTTTTAGTAAAGATAAGTAT
>CAZIGO010000303.1:0-298 GCA_964538595.1 uncultured Chitinophagales bacterium
CGAAAAATGGTGAGCTTACTGAACGTTATCAATACTTAGAAGATTTCGTCGGGGCGGATATGGCTAATAGCTAATCATTAATACTTATCCCCGGTTAGATTCCCCTTAAAAGTAATTTTAAAGTTTTTCCCCGTAATATTAATTTTAATGGGGGAAGGCAAAATCGCATAGGTAGCTATATCGCTTTCTTGAAGCACATTTTATAGAAAACCGGGGATATTTGTTATTCTGTGTTGTCGCTACGATCTGCTCTCTCATCTAACTAAATTTTTACTCCCGGAGATTGGAGTTTCCCGAA
>CAZIGO010000303.1:308-588 GCA_964538595.1 uncultured Chitinophagales bacterium
CTGTTACTTTTGATGTTATGCTTCGTCCTTACTATCATTTCTTAAAAGATCAGTGGCGGGTAGTTTCTTTTGGAGGACTAATTACTTTTTTCTCAAGCTTTGGGCAAACCTTTTTGATCTCCTTGTTCGTTCCCGCTATTTTATCGGATTTGGCTCTCACTAAAACGGTTTTTGGCAGCTATTATACGATCGCTACGCTCATCTCCTCCGTATGCTTGCTCTTTTTTGGACATATCATCGATGAACAGCCCGTCCGCCCTTTTACTTATAAAACCCTGTT
>CAZIGO010000303.1:598-2855 GCA_964538595.1 uncultured Chitinophagales bacterium
TTACTAGGGACAGCCATTGTATTATTGGGAAGTGTGTGGCATCCCTTTGTGTTATTTATTGCTTTGGTAGGATTGCGTTTTGGAGGACAGGGATTGATGAGCCACATCAGTATGAGCGTGATGACCCGTTATTTCGAAAAACACCGCGGGAAAGCGTTGAGTCTGTCATCATTGGGTTTTTCAGTGGGTGAAATGGTATTCCCTTTGCTGATCGGCGGGGGGTTAGCACTGGCCGGATGGCGGTGGACAGCAATATGTTCCGTTACATTATTGGTAGGGTTGTGGAGCCTCCTTCACTTTATGGATCTCGAAAACCTGGATAGCTCCCATCCGGAGTCAACAACTACCAAAATGAGGGGATTGATCTACGGGTCGATGTTACGGGAGGATCGTTTTTGGATCATCGCCTTGCCCGTGGGATTATTAAGTTATCTCGTCACAGGCTTTTTCTTTTACCAATATGTGATGGCAGAAACTAAAGGATGGCCGAAGGCTTATTATACCTTTTTGTTTACGGGGTACGGGGGCGTTCGTTTGTGCTTTTCTTTATTTGGAGGTATCCTGACCGATCGTTTTTCTGGCTATAACTTGTTCCCGTATTATTTGCTGCCCCTGACACTGGGAGTACTGGGCTTAGGTTTATTGCCCGGTTTGTGGGCCGGGGCCATCTTTTTACTGGGTACCGGTATAACGATGGGGGTAAGTGGAATCGTCAAATCCTCCCTTTATGCGGAAATGTATGGAACGAAACGTATCGGTAAGGTACGCAGCTTATTTACCGTCATTATGATCATAGGGACCGCACTGGCGCCCATGTCGTTTGGTATGGCCCTAGATGCCGACATTACGTTTGAACAAATAGCTCTTACGGCAGCAACGCTTTTGTCGCTGGTGACCCTTAATAGTTTTCGTATTCGCTGGTATCGTCCTAATTAAAGAACTGTCCTATGCTCCATCGAGTATCTTCCCCTTCCATTATTTCGTCATTACCACTCCTTCTAATTCAATTTGCCAATAGACGTATCCAGCAGGTGTTGTTTTTTTGGTGGGGTGCTGGTTAATATTTAGCTTCTTAAAAGGACCTACTTTCAATAAATCACCTTTTATTCTTACCGTTCCGTTGGTTGTCTCTGTTACTCCGTTGGCCTCTTCATACCAACCATCGCTATCTTCCTCCACTTTAAGTCGGTATGTAGTACTGCCGTCATGCCCTTCCCACAGTCCTACCCAATCTTCATTAACGGAAGTAACTTTCTTCTTGCACCCTGATGCTATCATTGCAACGACAAGGAGACTCAACAAAGACAACAAGAAAGATGTTTTGCTTGTACTCATAGATTTGTTTTTAATTGTCTATAAAGAAAACGAAGAATTTCCCTTTTTATTCAATTTAGAGGGTAAAGCGTTCCTTTTATTAAGGAATATTAAGACTGCTAAGCCGCGTATTAGGAACGATCATACATCCATCGTTCGGTAAGATAAATATGGTAAATTTTAACGTTTTGACAAAACGTAAGTTGGTTGCCAAGAGAAGAAAAAAATGTCTTACAAATAACAATCAAGGGAAAGTAAACAAGAGCGAAACCAATAGTACAAGGGACACTAACCCCCTGTTACGGTTTCGGTTAATAAGTGTTCAGTCTCATTAGTAGGGATGATAGCGGCACCATTTATCATCTTATAACTTGGTAAAGTAAATACGGGATTGCGTAAGCCGTCTATAGGTTATAATCATTACTTTCCCCCGCTTTCCAGTTTCTCCTTTAAGAATTTTTTTAAATAGGGGAGACTAAAGGGAATCTCACAGTTACTGATCAGCTGACCCGGCCCGGATAAACTTTCAGCGCTTCTTGTAAACATTGCATAGCTTTTTGTAGATCTTGTTGATTAAGCACATAAGCGATGCGGACTTCTTTTTTCCCCAATCCCTCGGTGGCATAAAAACCTGCACCAGGAGCCATCATAACCGTTTTACCGTCCCATTCGAAAGATTCCAATAACCACTGACAAAATTTTTCGGTATCATCAACGGGAAGTTCAGCCATTACGTAAAAGGCGCCCCCCGGTGTCGGGCATTTGACTCCTTTCATGTTATCCAAAGCATTTACGACGATGGATCGTCGTTGTTCATACTTTTGATACACTTCTTCAAAATAGGAATTAGGTACATCTAAAGCTGCTTCTGCAGCTATTTGAGCAAGGGACGGAGGACTTAAACGGGCTTGCCCGAATTTGACTACAGTCTCCATCACTGATT
>CAZIGO010000304.1:0-2827 GCA_964538595.1 uncultured Chitinophagales bacterium
GGCCCGCTCCTTAATAGAAGGGTGAATATAGTAGTTGATGGTAATTACATTATCGAGAAAACGGATAGCGGTGGGGATGATCTGTTCCAATAACTCCCAGTCCACTTTGGGAGAAGAAGACGTAGTGACGCATTGGGATAAGTTGATAGACCCTAAGTTACAGGATTCATAGGGAAGAAGTGGTACTTCACCACATGGATTAGTTGCGGTAATCTGTCCTAATTTCGGAGCAGGATTGAGAGATTGGATAGTATCTAAAAAAAGTAATCCCGGATCTCCCGTTTGCCAAGTACATTGTACTATCTTCTCCCAAATTTCACGTGCGGGTAATTGCTGGTCAGCCTTGTCAGAGGATGGGTGATGGAGGGTCCATTGCTGATCATTATCGACGGCTTTCATAAAGGCATCTGTAATGCCGACTGAAATATTGAAGTTACGTAAAACTTTATCATCTTCTTTTGATTCGATATATGAAAGAATATCGGGATGATCGATATTTAAAATGCCCATATTAGCTCCGCGTCGTTTTCCTCCCTGTTTTATATTTTCGGTGGCAGTGTTAAAGATCTTCATAAATGAAAGGGGACCTGATGCTTTGCCCCCACTACTGTGTATCCGAGCTCCTTTAGGCCGAAGAGGAGAGAAGTTAAAACCGGTGCCCCCGCCACTTTGTTGTATAAGGGCCATTAACTTTAAGGTATCGAAAATGGATTCCATATTATCTTCAATAGGTAAAACAAAACAAGCACTGAGCTGACCATTTGGGGTGCCGGCATTCATCAGGGTGGGAGAATTCGGCAGAAAGAGAAGCTGGTCCATCAGTTCGTGAAACTGTTGCTCCCAATATTCGGCGGCAGTAGTATTACTGTATTGTAACTCTGCCTGTGCAATGCCTCGGGCGACCCGTTCAAGCATGTCACTCGGACTTTCTATTGGTTCTCCCTCTCGGTCGGTCCGTAAATACCGATGCTTTAATATTTTTTGGGCATTATAACTGAAATCTACCATAATATCGGTTTAATGTTCATCACTTTTTTTAATATCTACGGTTTCTTGATAATGGTTCGGTTGCCAATCCTGGAACTCGTTGAGATGGCCCCAATAAGCCATAAATAAGAAGACCAGCCAGATCAGGACCGGTATAATACAAACGATACCATATAGTTTACGCCAGCTTTTTCTGTCTCGCCAGTGTAATAAAGGAGGAGTGAGTATACCTACCAATCCGGTGGTGAGGAAGCCGAGACCACTTAAAACGGGAACGATCGTAAGTTCTAAATCAATAATTCTATACCCGATAAACCCAACAATTATGCCGGCAATTGCACTTAAAGCTCCCACCGGCATGAGCGAATAATTATAATATATATTGAAGGCTGCCGCCAATTGAAAAACAGCTAACAGAATGACGGGCTCACCAAAGATGATATTATAGGAACCTGGTATAGGCCACGTAAATACCATATAAAAACCGCCGATCAATCCTAATAAGGCTAATGCAAAAAAGGAGGAGGCCCAAGCTGGTGCTTTTGGCTCCTCTAAAGCTTCAAATACATAAAAAGCCTGGAGCGTAAAGCTCAATATTACATAGGCTAACAGTAGTGTCACAAAATTGATGTACATATTAAATATGTTTACTCCCAAAATAGGGGAGAGGGTTCAATAAAAAATTGATTTTTATCAAGATATTATATTGAGAAAAGTCATGTAATAATTGAGCGGATTAGAATAACTTGGTTCTAAATATAAAATTTGTAAACTAAAATTATCGATTTATGAGTACTTATCAAGAAGTTAAAGATCAATTCAGAAAGAGATCGAAGCGCTGGCTGTCCGAATTAGAATCCCTGGAAGTTCAATTTAATTTAGGTAAAAAAGAGGCCTTAGAAAATTTTGAAAAGCATAAGTCGCGGTGGCAAAAAAGGGTTCAACAAATAAATAAACAGTTGGAAGAGGCGGAAGAAGTAGGTCAAGAGAAAACAAAGGAGATCCGCCAAGAGTTGGAAACGTTACGTGTAAAATTGGCTTTAGGCAAAGCTGAAAGTCGGGAAGAGTTTGAGAAGCAGAAAAAAGATATCGACCGGCAAATGCAGCAATTAGAACGTACAATCCGTAAGCACCAAGATGCTGGAGGTCGGAAATATGAAGAGTTAACGGAACAAACGATTGACTTGTTGAGCCGTTTTAGAACAAAGCTGGAAATTTGGCAGTTGCAAGCCGCTTTGGGTAAATCAGAATTATCAGATTTGACGCAACAAAAGAAAAAAGAGATGCAAAAACATCTGCAGTCCTTGAGGAAGAAGTTGTCTCAAACGCAAGGGGAGAGTAAAAAGCGCCTTTCACAGTTTGGCAAAGAAATGCAAGAAGCCCGGGAGCATATACGGGACGGTATACGTGCCTTGCTACCTTAATTTCCTTAATTATTGATTAAATAGCGGCGGCAAACCTTTATATGTCTTTTTTTATTGCGGCAATTTATGTCGCACAAGACCATAGGTCAAGGTCCCTATTATTGCACTCAGTAAGGGGACAATAATAATGGTGTACCCATTACCGATTAAAGCGTAAAGGGGACCGGGGCAAGCTCCTGTCAACGCCCAGCCTATGCCGAATAGAACGCCTCCAAACAGGTGCCCTTTGCTTAGTGATTTGGGAGTTAAAGCGTTGATTGGCGTTCCTTGCAGCGTTTTAATGTTAAAATACCGGATCACACTAATAGAAAGGGCTCCCACGACTACCGCGGATCCAATAATACCGTACATATGGAAGGATTGAAAGCGAAACATTTCTTGAATACGGAACCAGGAAATAACTTCTGCTTTTGACA
>CAZIGO010000305.1:0-2193 GCA_964538595.1 uncultured Chitinophagales bacterium
CCTTTATGTTTTAATGGTTCTAAAAGCAAGGCCATAAAAGAATCAGCTTCTATTTCTTTAAGCCACTTGTGAGTATAGGGTCTGTAGTCATCCTTTTTATATTGATAGCCACTAAATAATTTTTTCTTTGTTAATTCTTGACAAATACCATCGGCTTGGGCAAAAAAGACAGGTGTTGACAAATAATATCCCCCTCGTTTATGGGCACTTATGGCCGCTTTGATAGCTCCTTTTCGTTGTGGGAACCGCCTGACCAGCATATCTTCAATAAGGTTTACCTCACCTTCTATCCATTCGATCATCTTTTCGTTCACATCATCTATTTCTCCATCTTCTAATTTGCGGGCTAATTTGATGGGTTCCCCAAACGTGGTAGTCAATGGTATATACCAGCCATATTCGGCCAACAACTTTAGTGACTCTGGGGCTTCTTCTTCAAATATTTTGACACCTTCTTGGAATTTTCGAAATACGGATTCTAATTCTTTTTGCTTCTCAACCCACGGCTCCATAGCCGTAGCCATTTTACGTCCAAATTTTTGTATTCGCTCTTGTTGAGCTTTCAGCGTTGCTGCTAATTGTTTAGTTATTTCTGGGTCAATATTTGTCTTCATTTGGTAAAATGTTTAGTGATGTAAAAAATTAATTATGGCTCCTCATTTAAAAAGGTAAATCGTCTAAATCTTCTACATCGTTTTTCTTTTTCTCTTCTGAATCTATTGTATCTTTATTCCGTTCGTGGTTTACTATGAATTTAGCCCGGTTATATAATTCATCAAAGGTTATTATTTCAGGAGTATCAAGGTTTCTCCGAAAAAGCTCAAATGCCTTTCTTTTCTCTCTATTATCAAGTTGATTCGAGTGACCTACTACAAGAATACCTTTAGGTTTATGGGTATAAATTCGCTGCTCCAATAATTCTTCCTTATTCTTAGATGATTCCGCCCCCTCAATTTCCCATGTTTTACAATTAACTTGTATTTGTGAAATAGCACCTGCCCAAGCATCATTAATTAAAGGTACTCCATTTCTGTATTTCTTAATTTCTCCATTCTTTTTAGTAGCAAATATTGATAGACTGGGCTTTTTAATTTCTACCAATACTGTGAAGCTGAGATCCCCTTCTGTATTCATTAAGTAGTCGCCTTGTTCACCATCTTGGTCTGAGCGTTTTTTTCCTCCATAATATGGTTGACTTTCAAGTAAATGTAAAAATTGATAGTTGAGGCCGTAACCAAAAATCCATTGATTTTTTTCAAAAAATTTTTGCCAATATTGTTCATTCCTATTTTTTTCAAGATTACTTTTAAACTCATTTAAAGCTTCCTGACGATCTTGTAGAATTTTAGAGTGTGCCAATTTTGTGGCTAAATCTGGCTGATCTTCACTTAATTCCTTCCATATTTCTTCACTATGTTCATTTTCCAATAATTGTTTTATTACTTCTTTACGCTTTTCGGGAACTTTTATAACTTCTTCTACTTCTGCAACAACGTATTCTTTTTCACCCTTAGGCACGCCCTTTTTAGCAATTTTGTAAAGCTTGTTTAATTCATCATAAATTATCTTCACCTCATCACTATGCAACTGAAATTTTACTCCTTCACCAGCTTGTAACTCATTTAATTTTTTTTCATTAATGTCTTCCCATTCTTTTTTGGGACTTTTACGCTGATGAACAATAAATCCTTTTACCGTATGCTCATCATTCTTAGGATTATCTAAAATAATTGGTCTAAAGACACGTCTGGTAGTTTTACCTACTCTTAAAGGTATATCTTCAACATTTGCAGTTCGATTTGAAGTACTTTTAACTTTATACTTATTCATAACTCTTAATTTAAATTTTTAACTCGAATTTCCCCCGTCAACAATTGCTGCATCAACCCCTTCTTCTGCTCCTTCAACTTCTCCACCCGCTTTTGCAACAACGCAATCTCCCGATCACAAGTGCTCAGGACGGCCGCAATTTTTTGTTGTTCCTGTTTGATTTTTGGGATAGTAATAGTGGATTTCTTTATTTCATCTTGATTAATCTTTTGAGGAAATGCTACAGTTAAAGTTCTCCGTTTAAATTCACGTTTCATTTCTTGACTTTGCAAAGCATACGATAAAAATTGATTATCACACCTATCCCCAACTTTCAAGAGAACTAAGCTCACATATATACTGGCATTGATATCCCAATCAATA
>CAZIGO010000305.1:2203-2813 GCA_964538595.1 uncultured Chitinophagales bacterium
TGGGTTACATCTATTCAATAACTCCTGATGTTCTTTTTTAGAGATATTTTTTGCCTCGTTGAAATTATTGTTAGTTACATTGCTTGCACTATAAAAAGGTATTCCGTTCTCTACATAATTCGGAGTACTATGCGCACCATCTCTAATTTTAGTACACAAATCTTCGAGTTTTACCTCCAGCCATTCATTTTGGTCATGTTGTTTCCCAGAAGACTCATTAGAAAATTCAGGAAACCGCACCTCCCCCGTCAACAACCGCTGCATGAGTCCTTTTTTAAGCTGTTGTTTCTTTTCGATGAGCTGTTCGGTGCGCTCGATGGCGCGGTCCCACGTGCTTAGTATTTCCGCGATCTTCTTTTGTTCGGGGAGGGGTGGAAGGGGTATATGAATGCCCTTTACAATTTTAGCACTCAAGTTGGGCTGTCCTCCCTGAACATACCTAGTTAAAATTCTTCTCTTGTTATGCATTAATAAATAAAATAGAAAATACTTTGAAACTAAACTCTCATCAGGTATTATAACCAATACGGCCTGATTTATTGTAGCATTAATTTTAGAAAAGCTGGGTGTACCAGCTGTAGCTCCATAAAGCGCATACAATAATGTGTCT
>CAZIGO010000306.1:0-2792 GCA_964538595.1 uncultured Chitinophagales bacterium
GAAAATACTTCCAACAGAAGAAAAAGCGTTTCCCTTCATCGAGCGTTTATTTCCCACTCTTACCAACAAAATTAGTACGGAAGATAATTGAGAGTTTTGCTCAAATTAAGAAGGGGAAATGGGTTGGTTTTAAACCGAATAAAGAAATTTACGCCGACCTAGGTTATCTTTATGCCTTGTATACAGATATCGTCAATCTGTTCTTCGTTATTTTGAGACATCCAATCCTCAATGGTGGTATCAAGCTCATTCTTTTGTTGCTGCATCGATAGGTTCGTGATTTCCGTCAGCACTCTTTTGAAGCGTTTATACATAAACTTTTTACCCTTTGGCCCTCCAAACTGATCTGGATATCCATCACTGAAAAGATAGAGTCGATCATTTTTTTGCAATTGCAATTCGTGATTAGTAAACGGTTGGGGGTCCGAGGTATAGCTAATCGGTTGTTTATCGGGCCGGTATTCCCATAATTGGGAACCGTCATGGTGCGGACCTTGACGAATAGCCGGGGAAGACGGTTTCGCAATGTTTGCCGTTCCCTTTCGAATGATATAAAGAGGGTTATTGGCACCTGCCCATTGACCTTTACGGCTTTGTAAATCAATACGAAGTAAAGAGATATCCATCCCATCTCGTATACGAAAATCCTCATCGTCAGGGCTTTCCTCTTCCCCCAATGCTCTGATAAAGCGTTCTCGGAGATGATTTAAAATTTCGGCCGGCCGGATTTGATTCGTTTCAGAGGTCAGCTCGTTAAGAAAAGCGGTACCGAGCATTGTTAAAAAACCGCCGGGAACGCCATGGCCTGTGCAATCAGCCACCGCCGTATACCAAATATTATTCTTCAGTACCGACCAATAAAAATCACCGCTCACTGTGGCTTGAGGTTTATGCAATATAAAGTGCTCAGGGAGGTCCGGCGTTACGTGTTCTTCTTCCTTTAGGAGAGCATCTTGTATGTGTTTAGCATAGTTGATACTGTCCGTAATCCTTTTGTTCTTTTGGTCAACAATGTGTTTTTGTTGCTGTATAATATCGCGTTGTTTCCTTGTCACCCGAAATCGATTGTACAATATAGATGAAAAAACAAGAACCAACAGCAATCCGCCCCCCACACTATAGAGCAAGTATTGTTGACGCTGAACTTTTTGTTGATGCCGCAGTTGTTGTTGATGGAGTTCTTTAGCATGCCGGATACTGTCTTGCAACTGTTTCTTTTGCCACTTGTGACGGCTCTCTAACCGCCCGATCTTTTTTTGTTTCTCTTTATTGAAAAGACTGTCCTTATGGCGCGCATATCGCTCATGCCAGCGAAGCGCCTTATTATTAGCCCCCATTTCTTTGTGAGTTCTATATAATCGTTTCGCTAATTTCTTTTGCGAAGGGAGCGACCCAATGCTATCCGCTAATTTATAACCCAACCGGTACCGTTGAAGCGCCTTGGTATAATGTTGCTGATGCCCAAGTATATCTCCAATATTAACCAAACTAAGGGTAAGACTTTCTTTTGCTCCCATAGCTTTTCGTATAGTATAAGCTCTTTCCTGGCAGGCTATGGCAGAATCTAACAGGGTATGCCGAGTCAGTGCAGTATATTGTTCTGTCGGCCCTTTTCTTTCATGTACCATGGTATCCGCTTCATAAATGTCTAAATACATCGTTCCGAGGTTGGAATACCAACTGGCTACAAGTCGTTTGTTTCCAATCTTTTTACTTATTCTCAACGCCTTCCGAAAATAGTCTAAGGCTTTAGCATATTTTTTTTGTTTAGAATAGATAATACCGATACTACCAAAATTACCAGCGATTCCTCGTTTATTATCTATTTTCCGGAATTGTTGTAAGGCTTTCTTATAAAAACTCCGTGCTTTGGAATAGTTATTTTGTTCAAAATACACATTACCGATATTGTAGAGCCAAGTACCTATATCTTCCGTATTTTTCAACTGCCTACTCAATTTCAAGGCTTTAAAATAAGCATCCAGCGCTTTGGGGTAATTCCCTTGATCGGCATAGATAACACCGATATTACCCATCGTAGAGGCTCTATTATTTTTATCTCCAATCTTTTCCCATACCTGATCAGCCTTATTATAAAATTTCAATGCTTGGGCGAGGTTGCCCTTTCGCCAATGATAATTAGCTAAGTTATGAAGCGCATTTCCAATGCCCTTTTTAAAATCAATCTGCTGAGCTAGTTGCAACGCTTCTTGACTGAGTATACGGGTACTATCCAGTTTATTGTGCCTGAATTGCCATCCTAATTTATAGAGCGCTTTAACTCGATAAGTATCTTGAGTAGGAGAACGGACAAGTTGACGTAGAGAATCGACTTTCAATTTAGCTTCTGAAGTCCTATAAAATACTCCCAACACTCCTACTACCATCACTACTATTAAACCTATGTGCCGAAAATAATTCATACAAGAAAAATTCATTTCCAATATATAATAAATTATTTACTTCCCTGAATCATATTTTCAACTAACTTTTTTATCTGAGCCAACCATAATCAACGACCTACAATACCTGCTTTGTTAATTGTACGCTTTTACATCTACTGAAGGGCATAGACATCTTTTCAATTCATGCCAAAAAAATATAGTCCGCTTTTACCAGTCACTTTATTCAAAGCTTACATAAAAATTTAAATACCGATAACAATTAAATTCTAATGCTAAAAAGGGCGTTTATAACCACAATTAGTCATCTATGCCTCTCCCTTTTTATTGGATTTCCGATTTTATACGTCAGGTGAGTGAAATAAAGCTAATTTTTCCCCAAGCTAAAGC
>CAZIGO010000307.1:0-2786 GCA_964538595.1 uncultured Chitinophagales bacterium
TAAATCTTGTTCGGTAGGTATCTTTACATCGCGGGGTTTACTTCCTTCTTGTTCACCGACGATACCGGCGGCTTCCAGCTGATCCATAATACGGCCCGCTCTGTTGTAACCTAGCCGGAGTTTACGTTGTAACAAGGAAGTAGAACCTTTGTCATTTTTAACTACTAAGTGAGCCGCTTCTTCAAAATATTCATCACGCTCTTCCAATTCATCTCCCATCCCCGGCTTAGTACCTGTTTCATATTCGGGCAAGGAGAGCGGTTCTTCATAACCTTTTTGTTTACCAATAAATTTAGTTACGCTCTCCACTTCAGGAGTATCTACAAAAGGAGTCTGTAGGCGCACTACCTCCGTACCTTCCATGTAGAGCATATCACCACTGCCAATCAATTGTTCCGCACCAGATTGATCCAATATAGTTCGGGAATCTACTTTTGAGGTCACTTTATAGGCAATACGAGCGGGAAAATTGGCCTTGATCGTTCCCGTTATAATATTTACCGAGGGTCGTTGCGTAGCAATCATCAAGTGTAAACCCACTGCCCGGGCCAATTGTGCCATACGAGCGATGGGAGTTTCCACCTCTTTGCCGGCGGTCATCATAAAATCAGCAAATTCATCAATAACAATTACTAAGTAGGGTAAAAAACGATGCCCTTTCTCAGGATTTAACCGACGCTCTAAAAACTTTTTGTTGTATTCCCGGATATTACGCACTTGCGCTTCCTGTAAAAGATCATATCGTTGCTCCATTTCTACACAAAGTGAGTTAAGGGTATGAATGACTTTCTTGGTATCAGTAATAATAGCCTCTTCTTCATCAGGTAACTTAGCCAAAAAATGATTTTTAATTTCATTATAAAGCGATAACTCAACTTTCTTAGGGTCAATAAGCACAAATTTTAATTGAGAGGGATGCTTTTTATAGAGCAGAGAAAGTAAAAAAGCATTAATCCCTACCGATTTACCCTGGCCGGTAGCCCCCGCAATTAATAAGTGCGGCATCTGGGCTAAATCAGCAATAAAGTTTTCATTCGCTATGGTTTTCCCTAAGGTAATGGGGAGCTCCTTATCGGTCTGATGAAACTTTTCAGAACCGATGACCGATCGAGAAGAGACGATCTGTTTTTTCTTATTGGGCACTTCTATCCCAATGGTTCCTCTCCCGGGAATAGGAGCAATAATACGAATGCCTAAAGCCGAGAGACTGAGTGCAATATCATCTTCCAAATTACGGATCTTAGATATTCGAGTGCCGGCCTCAGGAACAATTTCATAAAGAGTTATTGTGGGGCCGATGGTGGCCTTAATTTTTTCAATTTTGATCTTGTAATTGCCGAGTGTTTCAACAATGCGGTCTTTTTTCTGTGACAATTCTTCTTTATCGATATTCAGTTTCCCATCACCATGCTGCTCCAGTAGATCAAGAGGGGGATATTCGTAATCCGGTAAATCCAAAGTGGGATCATAGGCTTCTTGGCCCACCACTGTTTCTCCTTCTACTTCCTTTTCATCAACCTGTTCAGCAATCGATAGTTCTACTTCCTCCTTTTCTCCGTCCCGGTTTTTATTTCCTTTTTTCTTTGCTTTCTCCGTCACCTGCTCTGACTTATCGGCTACCGACATTTCTACAGTGGATTCCTCGGTAGTTTCTTGACTGTTTTGTTCATCTAAATCAATATAATCTTTCTGTTCTCCGGAGGAGTTACTGCTCTCCTGCGCCTTACCTTTAGCGGTATCTTCTTTTTCTTCAGTTTTATTTGTTTCTTCGTTTTCCCGTTTATTTTGTTCTTTCTTCTTCTTTTGCTTGGAGGAGCTTCCCATAGTGGCAGCCACCGCTGCTTCAGGTTCTAAAGTTTGACGATAGGCAAAAATCTTTTGCATTAATACATTTATATCCGGATGAATATTAAAAGCCATAACCAGGAAGATCATGAGACTAAAGACGAGAAAAGCACTCCCTCCTACGACGCCTACAAATTGAGTCAGCCATGTAAATATTATTGTACCGATGTGGCCTCCCCAGGGGAAGAATTGATTACCCAATAATGCGGTCATCACAGGAGGTAGCCACAAGAGTAAAAACAAGCCGTATTTCAAAAGTTCAGAAAGAGGGATATTACGTAATCGGAGGGCCCACTTTAGTCCGGCCGCTCCAAGCAAACCAGATATCACAAAAGCTGCTATACCAAATCCTTTAAAGAAGAAAAGATGAGCCAATATGCCCCCTAAGCGACCCAACCAATTGGCTAACTCCAGGTCAGAAGCAAAAAACATGTGCCATGACACCTCATATACTTTATCCTGGTCGATGCGCCAGGTAAATAGGTAAGATATAAAAGCCACCAACAAATAAAAACCCAGTAATAAAGCAGTCAACCCAATGACAGTCTTAAAACGGCTCTTCCCTTCTTTTTTAGAGGACCGATTAGATTTTTTTTGTCTAGAAAATATACGTTTCAACGGTTTCCAGCTCATAAACCAAATTTATATAATTATCAAGTTACGAAATACGACAATGCCGTGGACGTCCATCATCGAAAGAAATCCACAAAACACCGATCTGGTGTAGTATAAAGTAAACGCCTCTAAGCATGTAATCCCCTTCAGGAATAGAAATACGGTAAAAGGAGTTATAAAGTTACTTTAAATCTTGTAAATAAGGCCAAATCTTCTGCACAGGCAACCCCACTACATTATAATAGTCACCGACAATACGTTTGACGCCCACCAACCCTATCCACTCTTGAATAGCATAGGCACCCGCTTTATCGAAGGGGTGATAC
>CAZIGO010000308.1:0-2777 GCA_964538595.1 uncultured Chitinophagales bacterium
CGAACTCTTCGACTTGAGCATCAACAAACCCATTAGTACCGACAGGGTAGAACTTTAACCCGTCGTGCATAACTTTAAAAAATACCGAGCTGTCGGTCGACCAGTCTCCCGCTCCGAGTACAATACTGGGGTTGACAATAGCGGCTCGCAACCCTTCTCCAACGCCTCGCCAAACTTCTCGTTCACCTAAGAATTTGCTGAGGGCATATTGAGAAGGGAAAGTGTTGTTTTGCCAATAAATGGACTCATCTATATCATGATCATGAGGAGGAGTGCCTAAAGCAGCTGTCGAGCTGACATGAACCAACTTTTCTATGTTATAATCGATAGCTAAGTTAACAATATTGGCGGTACCTTGTTGATTTACCTTTATCAGTTTTTTATGAGCTCCCGGATGGAAAGCTACTAACCCTGCACAATGATAAATATGAGTTACGCCGGTGAAAGCATTTTCTAAAGCGGGGATATCTAACAGATCGGCCTCGACCCATTCAATTTGGTCTTTAATATCGTCCACCAGGTGCCAAGAGCTGGTGGCTCGGTATAAGGCGCGAACAGATAACTGTTTGTTAACAAGCTTGTGCAGCAAATAAGAGCCTACCAAGCCCGTCCCCCCCGTTACCAAAATCATAGGTTAATTACTTTTGAGTAGTAAAAAACGCAATTTAAGAAAATGCGAGAAGCAATTAAACCGATGTAACCGGACCGGGAGGGTGAAGAGAACCATTAATAGTATCGGCTTGGGCCCCTGTTACCGAATGCAGTACATTAGTTTCTTGGCGCATGCGCAAAACTCCTAAAAAGGCGATAACAAGGGCTTCTTTAAAATCTATGATTTTCTCAGACGGCACGTGTATGGGGGCGGGACTGTGTTCCCGAATTCTTTCAATAAGAAAGTTGTTATGAGCTCCGCCCCCGGTAACTAATACTTTTTCCTCGGCTTGTTTTGCAGTGGGTTTTTGCTGAATATATTCTATTGAACGACTGATTTGTAGAGCAATGTGTTCATAATAAGTGCGCAGTTTATCATGGGTCATACTGGAGGATTTTTTCAAGACCGGTTCAATTACTTTTTTAACCAATCCCATACTTAATGATTTAGGAGGTTCCTTATCGTAATACCAAATATCATTGAGTTGTTCTAACAATTCTTCATCTATGTTCCCTTCTCGTCCGTTGTCTCCTTTTTCATCATATTCAAATCCCAGCTTTTGAGCTAATTGATTTAATACAGCATTGGAAGGGCAGATATCATATCCTAATAATTTTTCTCCTTTCATTTTGCAGGAAATATTAGCAATGCCTCCGAGGTTAAGACAATACTTATAGTTGGCAAATAAGTGTTTGTCGCCCATCGGTACAATAGGCGCCCCTTCTCCTCCTAACGCTGTATCGGCAGAGCGCAAACTGGAAATAACGGGTAATTGACTGATGGCCGCTGCTGCTGCCCCATCCCCTACTTGGCTGGAAAAATGATCTTCAGGTTGATGAAAAACCGTATGACCGTGTAATGCCACAAAATCGGGGTTAATGTTTTCTTCGGTAACAAATTTTTTGATCAATTGTCCTAAATAGATGCCAAAATACGCACTGGTTTTTAGATAAGTAACCGCGTTTTGAAGATGGAGTTTCCCCAAACGTAGTTTCCATCGACTGGGATAGGTAATAGTCTTACAACTATGAATAGTATAGTCCCATTCTCCCTTATTTTCTGAAAATTCACAATAGGCTATGTCTAACCCATCTAAAGAACTTCCCGACATTAGCCCTAATACCTTGTAGCTACTCATAATATCATCCTGTTTTAATAATAATTGCCACGAATGGAGCGTATTACATAATAATATAAGATTTAATAACTACTTCCGTAAAGAGTGGACGTATTTTGCTACGGCTTTTATCTCCCGACTAGTGAGGGCTTCATCATAGGCGATCATGGCGTTGCGACCATTTTTGATCACTTTGATCGTAGTGGTTGTGTCAAGAGTAGAAGTGGAAAGGTCAGCAGCACCGCTGAGCCCTTTTTTTCCTTCAGGTCCATGACAACTTTGACAATACTGGCGATAAACCTGTTTTCCCGACACAGCATCTTTATTGGAAGAGGACGAGGAGGAAGATTGTTGAGAATTGTTTTGGCATGCTATAATACTCACCCCCATTAAACCGAATGCTAACCATTTTATCATGTTATGTGTTATTGGATTAAAGTTGGATGTTTTAAAAAAGCAAGCAGGAGGATATATAAGAATAATAATAACGCCACGGTGGTGACTAACTTGTTACGTTTTTTGATGCCTATTATTCCGATGGGGATAGTCATGACAACTAAGGTGAGTTTTAAATGAAACCATCCCCCCATGTTACCTACTCCTACCAGGTACCACATATATAGGCCAGTGGCAAGGAATATAAAAGCGAATAAGTTTTCAATGATTAATGTCTTATCTCGGTAAGTCTTTAAAGAAGTATTGTTATTAGTTAATAAAAGCAGGGCCTTTATGGTGAATGAAATAATAAATAGTATGACGCATATCATGTGAACATGACGAAGAATAGGTAGCATGGTTGGAGTTTGAATGAATAATGTAGAATCATTAAATATACAGGAAATTTACGACTCTCGTGAGACAACCAGTCAATGACCTCTTCCTACTCTATATCACTATTGTAATAGTATATTTCGTATTTGGATTTTGTTAATTATCCATATGATTTAAACATTTGGTTAATTGAAAGGGAAGGTTGTAAAGCAGGGGCGTTATATATTTTTGTGGGAA
>CAZIGO010000309.1:0-2755 GCA_964538595.1 uncultured Chitinophagales bacterium
TCAACGATCTTTTTTACCCGTTTCATCATTTTACTTATGGGGGGCACAAATACCGTATTGACAGAGGGTATGCCTTTGAACGTCAATTAAATGAAAATACTAGTTTTATATTGGATAAACCATTGCAAGCCTATCGGCGCCCTGAACGCCGAATGAAAATTCCGCTTATGGTACTTAGCCCGGTCATTATTAATGATGCCCGAAGCTTGCTTATATCTCCTCAACCGGTCAATTACCTGACCCGTCATTTAAGTATTGGGGATCAACGCGTTACACAACGTCAATATCTTCCTGAAATTGATGGTGTTGATTTTCGACAAATGTTTGATCAACATGAAGCAGATAGTTTACGTTTTACAACCGCCTTGCGTATGAATGCTACTTTCCCTTATGTTACGCCGAGCGTTAATTTGCCGACCAAACCATCTATTGATGTAATGGATGCCGGGATGCGCGATAATTTTGGCGTAGAGTTAGCTGTACGGTTTGCTCATAATTTCCGAACATGGATACATCGTAATACCAGCGGAATAGTATACTTGCAAATACGGGATATCCCCAAAGTATTCCCGGCCGCTGATAAACAACAGAAAGGTATATTCGATAAAATGTTTGATCCAATCGGGGGATTTTATATGAATTGGCAGGAGTATCAAGATTTTCATCATGAGCATTTGTTAGAGTTACAAAAATGTTGTTTCCCGGGGAAAATGGATGTTATTGTTCTTCAATATCTTTCTCAGGAACTGGATAAAAGAGCGGCCTTAAGTTGGCACCTGACTACTCGGGAAAAACAAAATATTTTAGAGGCCATTGATTATAAAGTTAATCAAGCCAGTTTTGAAAAGTTAGAGCGGCTATTATCTGATGATTAACTGTCTTGTGGAATACAACACTACGGGAGGGTATCAGCTTTGGTTGAACTGAATTTTTTCGCTTTCACCAGTATCTTGTTTCTTAACGCTTTGTCTGAGCCACTGAAAACCGTGCCGGGGTTTTGAGAAGAGGTAAATAGATAGTGATGGGTAGTATCGGCGGGGTATGCCTTAATCTTTATAGGAGATTGCTCTTTTCGATGGATTGATAAAGTCAAAGTCGGGTTCGACAATTGATCAGGAGTAAAAGAGTCAGCAAAGTTTTTGTTGGTCAAACGCTTGATGGAGGAAAGGTACTCTTTTACAGCTGTAGAGTCAGCCGGTCCTTGTCCTTTGATAAACCAATTATCTTTTTTATGCGTGAGTGCAAAAGACCGCTTTTTGTTATTCGTATAGTTATATTGAAGCTCCGTCCACTGTTGGGGTTGACCTTTTATTATAGTACCATCCCGCCAAGCTTGTGCTTTACGATTGAAAGTCATATTTATCATGCCGGGAACAGCATAAACAGCGTTTTCCCCTGACTTCCGGATATAGGCCGTTGTAGTCCGCGTTTTTTTGTCAAATGAGAATTTACCCAGGTAAAAAACGCTGGTTTTTTTGTTATTATGAAGAAGTTTTATACGAATACCGGTACTGTCTACTTTGAATTGGTTCCATTTTTCAGGAGAACGGGTAGCTAAGTGACGAGGCGTAAGTGTTGTTAGTTGTTTTAAAGCTCTTTGAATTGACGGCTGATGGGCATTGCCCCGTTGTTTATTACCAAAAGTAACCTGCCATCTGTCTTGAGTACGGGATAATTTAATAGGACTAGGGGAACTATTAGGACGATATATGTGGATACCTGTAATTTGAGCAGAGTCAATAGTCAATACTTTGTCTGGAAAGGTACCTTCCCCCGAATTAATATCAATTATTTTAAGGATGGCAAATACCAAAAGTAAAGCGACGAAAATGAGTGCTAAATGTTTATTGTTTATTTTGTTAAGCATATTTCTGTGCCCTCCATTTTGCCCGACGTTGCCGATTGCGTTGCCGACGGATAATTCCAATAGCAATGGCAACAAGGATCGGAAAAATAAAATTGGAATATTTGATGATTGTTTGGGTACTATTTTCTAATTGCTTAATAGGATGTGAAGAGAGCCCTTGTGTCCGTAAGGTTAATAAACCTGTTTTGTCGTTGAGCCATTCTATGGCATTGACCATAAAGCTCATATTGTCTGAGAGTTGTTGCTGTTGGCGCCGGCGTCCTCGTCCTTGTTGTTGGGATTGGGCAAAATCACCATCCGATACAACAACCATTTTAGTAGAAGCTCCTTGTGCCAATTTACCCTCCAAAGCTATAGCTACGGGGAGGTGAGAGAGGGGAAAATCGTCCTGGCCCCATTGTCGAGAAATATTAAATCGTAAGGGAGGCGATTCGGTGCCGGTACGTGACGAAGTTTGGGCTAAAAGGGTATAATGAATCCGGCTTGTGTCGATATTCTTTACTTTAATAGGACTGGCGAATTGCATGGTGACTTGTTCTAAACCAGTAGTAATAGGGTGTTGAGAAGCAAAATTAGTTATATTAGGAAGGTAAGGGAATTGGACAACTTGGTTAAAACCCCGTTGCTGACTGACCATGACGCGGTTACAGTTGGCATCTGTAACAAATTTGTTTTCGATAACAATGCCTTTTTGCGCTAACCAATTTTCTAAACCGGTTGAAACACTTTGACCTGTAGCTCGCTTCATATTTCCCTTGACCCGGTTATAAGCGATGTATAATCGTCCGCCGCGAGACAAGTAACGTTCCAATTTTTGCCGGTGAGACCGGGGAAAGGAATCTTTAGGAGCCACAATAGCTAAGGTTTGGTATTTAGGATAGAGGCGTG
>CAZIGO010000310.1:0-2738 GCA_964538595.1 uncultured Chitinophagales bacterium
TATTGCTCCAAAAAAAGGGGGCAATATTCGCCCGAAAGGGAAACAAATAACGAAGGATCAAAAAGCATTGTCGCAAGGAACACTTTTGGATGCCGCCGCCCTGGGTTGGTTGTCCAGCCTGGGAATCACTCAAGTCCCTATTTACCGGTCGCCCCGGGCGGGAATACTAGTGACGGGGGATGAAATTGAAACGCCCGGCCAACCGTTATCGCCGGGACAAGTATATAATGCCAACGGTCCTTTATTGCAAGCCGGTTTACGAGAAGCCCACATTTCTCCTTTCTGCCTGCAAAGTTGTCCCGACGATGCCGACCAACTTCACGAAAAAATCACTCATCTCCTCGAACAGGTGGACCTCCTTATTACAACAGGAGGAATTTCTGTCGGGAAATATGACTATCTCCTTCCCACATTTGAACGAGCAGGAGTGGAACAATTGTTTTATAAGGTAGCCCAAAAACCGGGCAAGCCGCTCTTTTTTGGACAACGAGACGACACCCTTGTTTTCGGTTTACCCGGCAATCCGGCTGCTGTTCTCACCGCTTATTATGAATATATCTATCCGCTAATCCAAATCATCCAGGGCCACCCTTCTCCCGGTTTAAGTATTACCTCATTACCCCTTCTTCACGAACAACAAAAGAAAAAACACCGCGGTCAATTTTACCGTGCCCAAATTCAACAAGGAGGTGTTAAGATATTAGAAGCACAACAGTCTTATATGCTACAATCGTTTGCCCGTGCCAATGCCCTCGTATATCTGCCTAAAGGTAAACAACATATTACTACTAACACCCCGGTAGAAACTCATTTATTACCTGCAACCCCCTGCACATGACAACGAAGAAAAAACACTATACCGGTGTCATTCTAGCAGGAGGCGAAGGTAGCCGATTAGGGTATCGTGCCAAAGGGTTGATATCTATCAAAGGCAAACCGATCATCGAGCACTTGATCGATCGTCTCACCCCCCTTACCGATGATATCCTGATCAGTGCCAACAGCGCCCACTATGATTATCTCAATTTACCCATCGTGCGTGATGAATTTCAACAAAAAGGACCTTTGTCAGGCTTATACAGTACTATTAAAGCTTCGACAACCTCATATACGCTCGTTGTGGCCTGTGATATGCCAAAAGTTTCTACATCTTTTTTAACAAATCTTCGCGACCACTCCTATACCAACACATCTCAAGCTGTCATTCCTCAACACAGCAACCAGTTACAACCCTTATGTGCGGTTTACCGAAAATCTTGTTACCCTATATTTGAAAAAGCCCTTGTTTACAACTTGCTGTCACTGCACCGAGTGTGCAACCTGTTAGACTATCACCCTTATAAAGTATCTCCCCATACCTATTCAGAAACATTAATGAACATCAACACTTTTAAAGATTACCAACACATAAAACAGTCGGATCATGAATACAATTAAAGTACTTTTTTTCGGCCAATTATCGGAAATGACCGGGCAATCTGAAATAGAAATCGATCCGTCCGGCACCGACGATATTGCGACGCTGGAACAATATCTCCAAGCCAAATATCCGGCCTTGGGGCAAAAAACTTACAATGTGGCGCTCAATCAAATACTTGTTAACGATAATCCTCCTTTATCCGAAGGAGACGAAGTAGCATTTTTACCTCCCTATGCAGGAGGCTAAAACCCGTGATAATGAAGGAAAAACAACAATCAATAGCCCCCGTACAACTGGTAGAAGGTCCTCTCCCTCCTACCACTCTGACTACCTTGTTGCAAGAGTACCAGCGGCACAACAATGGAGGGGCCTATGACATATTTTTAGGACAAATACGCCCTGATCAAAAGCAGGGGCAACAGGTAAAAGCCATTGAATATTCAGTCTATACCCCGATGGCTCGCCAAAAAATGGAAGCGATACGAGAAGAGGTGTTAGAAGGGAGTGTCCTTCATAACGCTACGATATGGCATAGTTATGGACGCGTAAAGACAGGAGAGCTTTCATTTTTAGTACTGCTGTCCGCTGATCACCGGCAAACAGTCATGCAGTGGCTACCGAAAGTAGTCGACCGGGTCAAAGCAGAAGTCCCCATCTGGAAAAAAGAAATATTAACCAATAACAAGCAAATATGGAAATAACTACCTCACAAGATACGTTACAGACGATACCGGTTACGACGGAAGAACAATTAAAAGCTTTCCATCAAGTACCGTTCTTTATTTACCAGGATGATGACCAGTGGGTGCCTCCATTACAGTCCGATATCGAGCAAATTTTCGATCCTTCTACTAACCCGTATTTTGAGCATGGCGATGCTGAACGTTGGATACTAAAAGATAAAACAGGCCAACTCTTAGGACGTATTGCTGCATTTGTCAACTATGAGAAGAATCAATTCCTGGAGGTTCCAACCGGTGGCCTCGGCTTCTTTGAATGCATCAACAACAAAAAAGCCGCCCATACCCTTTTCCGTACTGGGGAACGCTGGCTTACCCATCACGGCGTCATTCACGTAGAAGCCCCTATCAATTTCGGAGAAAACCATGAATACTGGGGATTACTTATCAAAGGATTTACGCGGCCTTCCTATGGAATGAACTACAACCCGCCTTACTATCGCTCCCTGTTCAACTCTTATAATTTTACGCTGGCTTACCGTCAATATACCAATGAGCTCGACCTTTCCGCTCCCCTTCCTCGGCGATTTTCCGTGATCGCCCAACGGGTGATGGAGAAACCTCAGTATCACTTTACT
>CAZIGO010000311.1:0-265 GCA_964538595.1 uncultured Chitinophagales bacterium
TGTTTCGTTGGTTATAGTGGCCAGTAAACACTCCCCCCACCAAAAACCTGGATACAGGAAGCGTTAACGCTTTGCCGGTAGCATAAACAAATGTACTGGCAAAACTCCACCTCCCTTCCAAATCGTAAGTAGCTACCACAGACAAATCATGCCGTCTATCATATTTAGCGGGATAGGGTTCCCCTTTATTAAGTTCATCAAACTGACGTAACGTCTTAGAATAAGTATAACCGATCCATCCATTGAACTTCCCGTACCGTTTTTT
>CAZIGO010000311.1:314-2670 GCA_964538595.1 uncultured Chitinophagales bacterium
CAAATCCCTCTCTATATCTTCATTTAAATCGGGGATATACCCTTCCCGAAACTCAATTTGATTGTTCATTTCTCTATAAAAGAGTTCGAGGGAAGTTTCGTACATATTTTGCTGGTCCGGATCCGTTCCCCCTACAAATGAAGCGAAATTCTTATACACTCCTAAGGAATATTGCTTTCCCTTTTCAGGCTTTACCGCTTTAGTACTCGGGATCCACATATCAGTAGGTAACGTCGTTCCTGAATTTGAAACTAGATGAACAAACTGATTCATTTGATTAAAAGAAGCCTTTAATGAAGCTTTAGGAGTTAACTTATAGCGTACCGTCAAACGGGGTTCGATATCCAAATAAGAAGTGACGGGTTCTCCTCGTTTATAACTTATACTATCCACTTTACGTCCTAAAAAATCGTACTCATAATCAGTATAAGGGCCGATTTGTTGATAAAAAGGAAGTCTAACTCCGACATTAATTTTTAATTTATCCGTCAATTCCATGTTATCTAACACATATACTCCTCCTTCATAGGCATATTTTTTATTCAGCTGCTCTGGCAGCAATTCTTGATCATTTGTTTGAGCAGAGGCGCTACTGGGTGTAAAACGGTGATAGACGGCATTTACACCAAACTTAATATTGTGCAACACATGCGGATAATAAGAAAAATCAGCTTTTAGATTAAAATCTCGAATTCCGGAAAACATATCAAAACGAAACTGGTCTTGGGTAGCATTCAGTTGAAAGTTATAATCATTATAAATAGCACTAATATTCATAAAAAGTTTATCATTAAACAAATGATTCCAGCGAAGTGTGGCTGTTGTGTTTCCCCAGGGTATACCCACTTGAAAATCACGATCGGGGCTGACATAATGAAAAACATCTCGTCCGAAATACCCACTTAAATAGAGGCGATCCTGGTCTGAGAACTTATAGTTGACTTTAGTATTGATATCATAAAAGTGATATTTAGTCCCTTCAAAATCCGTCCCTTCAATAAAGGGTTTCATAAACAGATCAGCATAAGTCCTTCTCCCGGAAATCAAAAAAGAGCTTTTCCCTTTCTGCAGGGGACCTTCAACGGTAAGACGGGAAGAGATACTACCGATCCCCCCCTGTATATGATATTCTTTATTATTCCCTTCACGCATAGATATATCCAATACTGAGCCGATTCGCCCTCCATAATTGGCCGGCACTCCCCCTTTTATTAATGTGGCATCATTAATCGCATCAGAATTAAATATTGAGAAAAAACCAAACAGATGTCCCGTATTATAGACCGGAGCTTCATCCAACAACACCAAATTCTGGTCCGGTCCTCCTCCTCGCACGTAGAGGCCCGAGTTTCCTTCATTAGCCGATTGTACTCCTGGCATCAATTTTATTGTTTTCAAAATATCTGTTTCACCAAATATGACAGGGAGCTTATCGATTTTTTCCATGGGCACCTCTAATTGCCCCATATTTGTACTCTCTACATTTTCGTCTTCCGTCTTTTCTTTGACCACTACTTCTTCCGTTTTATAAGTTTTAGGCATTAACTTAACATTATGACGCACATTCTTTTTTAAATCAATGGTATCAACGTCCGTCTGGTAACCCAAATAGGAATAAACGACAGCATATCGTCCCGATGGAACTGTTATAGAATAATAGCCATAGCTATTGGTAGTGGCCCCTTTCTGTAATTCTTTTACTACCACATTGGCACCGATAAGGTTCTTCCCGGAGTTACCACCTCTTATATAGCCACTGAGGGTATATTTTTGTTGAGCAAGAGAGGAACTTATACATGACACCCCCAGAAAAAAAGTTAAGAGGAAAATTTTATTGTTTAATAATTTCGAAAACATATTCTTGACTACCCTCTTTGACTTTTAAAACATAAAGACCGCTTTCTAAATTCCCCAACTTCCCATTAAAAAAAAGAGGGATAAGATTAAAGTGATAAAATTGGTCCTTTTGAAAATCTTTTTGAAAATGTGCCCTCAATACTCCTCTTATATCATAAAACTGGAATCTCATAGTAGTATTTTGGGAACTATGCCAACTAAAATATAAATGGTTGTTAAAGGGATTCGGATAAAGTTGAAAAGGCGACGATTCGGAAGCTGTATCCGCTTTCAGTAATTCGAAAGCTTTAGAGACATTAGGTATGCCAAAACCTAATTTATTATCAGGTGTATTATACTGGTGAGCACTTCGTTGTAACATACGACCGATTTTCATATTATGAGCTTTCGGATAGGCTTGCCATAAACAAGCTGATAGGCCAGCGATGAGAGGAGAGGAATAGGAAGTCCCTCCTCCTAATGCTATCCCCCCTTTAAAATAAGCTAAAGCTGTTTTAGC
>CAZIGO010000312.1:0-2669 GCA_964538595.1 uncultured Chitinophagales bacterium
TATCGATAACCCACCCGACATAAAAACTTAATAGAAACGAGAGTAGGGTAATAGAGAGGACTCCCCAAACCTGGTCCATAATATTGAGGAAGCCATTTTTGCCCAGCAGCGTCATTTCTGTCCAAAATTCTGAAGCCCCAAAAGACAGCGCCGACGGTATGCCGACTAAAAGTGCCATAAAAGCTACTCCCCATGTCGCCCATTTTCTTGAAAGCCGTGTTTCATCGACAAAGTACGAAACCGGCACTTCAAGCATAGAAATAGAGGAAGTCAAGGCTCCAAAGGTCAACAGTAAAAAGAACAAGGCTCCCACAAACGTTCCAAGGGGCATATTGGCAAATACTTCCGGTAAAACTTCAAAAATAAGGGTAGGACCCGCTTCCGGTGATTGCCCTAACGCAAAAACAGCGGGGAAAATCATCAACCCCCCTAACAAAGCTACCATTGTATCCAGTCCGGCAATCCAACAGGCACTGGAAATAATACTGTCCTCTTCCGAAAGGTAAGAGCCATAGGTAATCATTAAGCCCCATCCCACACTCATTGAGAAAAAGGCTTGTCCTAAAGCCTGTACGATCACCCCCATATTTATTTTGCTAAAATCCGGGTTCAAATAAAAACTAATTCCTTTCATAGCTCCAGACAGGGTGACACTACGGACAATCACTACCAACATCAACAGAAACAAGAGGGGCATCATGATCTTAGCTGCCCGCTCGATTCCCTTTTTTACGCCTCCCTGTACGATAAACACATTCAGCAGAAGAAAGGCAATAAAGAGTGGGAACACATAGGCACTGGTAGCATTAAACGTTTCAAAAGCAAGATCGGACTGCACAATTGTTTTGATGACATACCCGATCGCCCATCCGGCGATGACACTATAATAACTTAATACAAAAAAGCAAGCAAAGAAACTTAAAATGCCAATAACTAACCATCCCCTATTATTGGAGGTTTTTAAAACAGCACCGATGGGGTTTTTACGGGTATAACGGCCCAGGCCGATTTCATTAAACAACAAAGGCAACCCAATCAATACAACACAGATAAGATAAATAATAACGAAAGCCGCTCCCCCATTTTGTCCGGCGACATAGGGAAAACGCCAAATATTTCCTAAGCCGACAGCAGATCCGGCAGCGGCTAATATAAAACCTAGTCGAGACCCCCATTGACTACGTGATTGAGTCTGTTGCGCCATATAGCTCAATAATTTTTATACGTTCACAGAACGATACTTACTCGCAAATGTAAAAAAAATTTCGATATCCAAAAGTATATCAGCGGCAATCTATTATTCCATATCAAGCTGGAGGCCATCATAGGCTAAAAATATATTGTCCGGTAATTCCTGGCCCACCTCCTCATGGCGTCCCATAAAGTGACTGATATGAGTAATATATCCTTCTTCGGGGTCAAATTCTTCAAATAATTCAAGCGCTTCTTCCAAGTTAAAATGAGAAATATGTTTTTCACGCCGAAGCGCATTTAATACTAGTACTTTACTTCCTCGTATCTTTTCCTTTTCCTCCTCACTGATATAGTTAGCATCCGTAATATAGGTAAAATCGTTAATGCGAAAGCCCAACACCGGCATCCTATAATGATAAACTTGTATGGGAGTAATAAGGGTTTTCCCCACTTTAAAAGGGGTATTGTCTATAGTTTGCAGTGTAAGCTGGGGAACCCCGGGATATTTATCTTCCTTAAATGCATAATGGAAGTCTTTCTTAATAATAGCTTGTACGTCTTCAGTAGCATATAACGGCATCACCTGCCGATTAATGTAATTAAAAGGACGTATATCATCCAATCCCCCGATATGATCTTTATGAGAATGAGTGTACAGGACCGCATCTAAATGTTGTACTTCTTCTCTTAACATCTGCTGACGAAAATCCGGGCCAGTATCTATAACCATCTGCTGATTATCCACTTGAATGAGCACAGAAGTACGAGTGCGATCATCTTTCGGATCTTTCGACCGACATACTCTACAATCACATGCTATTACCGGAACCCCCTGAGAAGTACCTGTGCCTAAGAAAGTGACCTTCACTTAATCCAGTTTTTTAAGATCATCAAAAAACTTCTGGGATTGATCAGATAATTGTTGAGTATCAATAGTTATTTCGTCCAATATCTCTAACAAACTATTAATCTTCCCCTCTACTGAAAAAAATTTATTGACGATAATTACGTTTTTATTGTGTAAGATACAATATCCAGCATCAAAATGCCCCTTTTCATAACGTAACACATAATCGCTTTCCTCTAACAGCTTTTCTAACTTTTTTAGCTGGTGTTTTGTATATTTAAACATATATCTGAATGCCGTATCCCAAAGATAATCATTATAAGTATATTTTAAGGAACTCAGAGCCGGATTCTTCTTCTAATACCGGATAGTTAGAGCTTACTCTCCATGAAAAGATTTTATATTTCTTTTATAACAACTTGTCTATTAATAACAAGTGTCAATGGAGGGTATAGCCAAAATGTCAATGGAGGGGTAGTGGGGGGAATCAATTTAACACAAGTAGAAGGTGATAATACGCATGGTTTCTATAACCTGGGAGTTAATGCCGGTGGCACTGTTGATGTACCTCTTTCCCCTAAATTCAGCTTAAGTTTAGAATTAGTGTTTTCCAAAGCAAATGAACGAG
>CAZIGO010000313.1:0-2435 GCA_964538595.1 uncultured Chitinophagales bacterium
GGTACTTTTATGCCTGCGGGCAAAAACTTACCGAACTTTTCCCGTTACAAGCCCATATCATCCGTTACCCGGTAGATCATAAGGAGGCCCCCTTCCAGTTCGAAGAAACCGATAATATACACTTGTATGATCGAGCGAACTTCGATAAAAAGGAGTTATGGCAGATGGTCGAACAACTAATGCCGTCTGTTATCTATTGCAGCGGTTGGTATGATAAGGATTATGTACGGGTATGCCGGAACTTTAAAGATCGGTCTTGCCCCGTGTTGGCTATGGATAATCAATGGAAGGGAACTTTTAAACAGAATATAGCTCGATTGTTAGGTCCCGCCTATTTGAGAAAAACGTTCCCCTATATCTGGGTCCCAGGACTTTACCAGTATGAATATGCTCGTAAACTTGGTTTTGAGCGGCGACGTATTTTAACAGGTATGTATTCCGCTGATGTCGATACTTTTAATCGTTATTATGATGAGACTAAACCTGGCCCCAAACGGTTACTTTTTGTCGGTCGTTATGCCCCGGAAAAAGGGTTGACAGATCTGTGGGAGGCTTTCCGGGAGTGCATAAAGAAGATCCTTCCTGGGAGCTTTGGTGTGCCGGTACAGGGCCGCTTAAAAAGGAGTTCCCCGATCATTCGAACATTAAAAATTTGGGATTCCAACAACCCGATCAATTGCCGCAAGTGATCGAAGATACTAGTGTGTTTGTCTTGCCCAGCCGTTTCGAACCGTGGGGCGTAGTGGTGCATGAATTTGCTGCGGCCGGTATGCCATTGATTTGTAGCGAAGAGGTAGGGGCAGCTACGGCTTTTTTGAAAGAAGGGTATAATGGATATTTCTTCCCCGCCGGTCAACCTTCGGTCTTACAGCAGAAGTTGCAAAAGATCGGCCGGCTTACCCCGGATGAATTGGCCTTGATGGGAAAGCGTAGCCACCAGATGGCTCAACATATTAACCCTACCAATTGGGCGCATACCTTATGGTCTTTGGTAGAGGAGGAAGGGTGAGACAAGATCTCCCTGCCTGTGAAAAAGCGGGAAATTTCAGAGTAAATAACACGTTACTCTTTTAAATTTACCTATCTTTGCTTCTCCTCGATATGCCTGATGCGAAAAAAAAAGTGCTGGTGTTTGTCGACTGGTACCTGCCCGGCTACCGGGCCGGCGGACCGATACAATCGGTGGCGAATATGATTCAGCATCTCCAGCGGGATCATCAATTCTATGTGATAACGCGTGATACGGATGAAGGGCGGCAAATCCCTTATGAAAATGTACAAAGCAATACTTGGCAATGGGGGCCCCAAGGGGAACAGGTGTTTTACTTGAAAGAAAACCAATCGCCCCTCGCTAAAGTCCGGCTCATATGGCGCTTGTTACAACCTCGCTTTTTTGATGTGATTTATATAAATAGCTTATTCTCCCCGTGGTTTACTTTACTGCCGTTACTATTGTTGTCGAAAAGACAAAAAGAGAAGGTAATGCTGGCGCCGCGAGGCATGTTGGGGAAGGGAGCTTTAGCGTTGAAAGCAAATAAAAAGAAATGGTTTTTGAGAGTGGCCAAGTGGTGGGGGCTGTATAATAATATTAATTGGCATGCCACTTCTAAACAAGAGGTAAAGGAGATACAGCGCGTGTTTGGTAGTAATGTTTCAGTTGAAGTGGCGGCTAACTTACCGACGCGCCCCCCCGCATCATTACCAGAACATCATAAAAAAACGGGGGCGGTAGACTTGGTATATGTAAGTCGTATCCATCGGAAAAAGCGGGTAAAAGAATTACTGCAATTGCTAAAAGAGATGGCGCCCACTAGCCGAGTGCTGCTTGATTTATATGGCCCTGTCGATGGAGCCGCCTATTGGCAAAAATGTCGACAGCTTATTGAACAACTTCCCCCCGCTGTTCAGGTAAACCATAAGGGGGTAGTTCCCGCTTATGAGATCCCGGAAGTTTTAGTGCACTATGATTTTTTCGTTTTACCCACCCGCCATGAAAACTTTGGCCATGCTATTTTTGAAGCGCTCAGTGTGGGGTGCCCGGTGATCATCAGTGATCGTACCCCTTGGCGCCACCTGGAGCAACATAAAGCGGGGTGGGACCTGCCCTTAGAAGAGTCTGAACGATTCAAGGAAGTACTCCGTTGGTGTATTACCATGGAGGATGAAGAATATCAACAATGGCGCCAGGGGGCCTATCGGTATGCTTGCCAATTTATAGCCCGGAATAATCTTCGCGAGCAGTACCGACGATTATTTGCTCAACCGGAAAGTGCCGATTAATTCCTAAGTTTGTGCATATCCCAAATAATATTAACCGCTCATCCGGGTATATGGAAGTAAAGGAAATGATATGATATGAGCAACCAAACTACCTCCTCGACCGGTTCTAAAACGGGAACCAAGACAAGTCAAAAAGGACGCACGGACCTTTCCCG
>CAZIGO010000313.1:2445-2667 GCA_964538595.1 uncultured Chitinophagales bacterium
AATAGCTGGTTTGAACCAGGAGGTTCTTATCTTAAAAGAGCCTGTTGGTTTTTGGTTAATGCTATTATCGTACGAAATCCAGCAAACCCCTTTATCGGTTTGAAAGTGCAATTGCTACGATGGTTCGGGGCCCGTATCGGGGAGCGGGTGATTATTAAACCGGGCGTCAACATCAAATATCCCTGGAAGGTGAAAATAGGGGATAATAGCTGGATCGGGGAA
>CAZIGO010000314.1:0-2645 GCA_964538595.1 uncultured Chitinophagales bacterium
ATTTGACCAGTCCAGGCCCTCCATACAATTAGACTGCTTCCATTGTTTTACCATGCTGGGCACCACTCCCAACATCTTTACTTCAGCTTCCTGCACAAATTCACCAAAAGCTCTCCCCGTCGGCACTCCGTAGTACAGAGCAATGGTAGCTTTGTTAATGAGACTAGCAAAAATAAGCCACGGCCCCATCATCCAACCGATATTGGTAGGCCAAGCTACCACTTCATTTGCATGGATATCTTGATGAATATAGCCATCTACCGCACAACGAATGGGGGTAGTATGATTCCAAGGGATTGCTTTAGGGGTGCCAGTAGTACCGGAAGAAAATAAGATATTACAATGATCGCGAGGCGTACAGGCCACAGATTCAAAGTTCTCATCATCACTTAAAAAATCACTCCAAGAACGGTCTTGATCCCGCAACTCCACCTCTATAGTTTCTTTACCCGGTAGTACAACAACTTGTTCCGGATTAGCTTCCAATATTTTACTGTACAGCGGCAATTCTTTGCCTCCCCGCACAATAATATCCTGTGTAAAGATGAGAGAAGCATCAGCGATATCCAGCCGCTTCTTTACCTCTGCAGGCGCTAAACTGTCAGCTATAGAAACCACAGTGGCCCCGGCCTTTACAATACCTAAATAGAGAGCTACCGCTTCAGCAGTCATCACCATATCAATTGCTACCGTCTGCCCCTTTTTCACTCCCATTGCTGCTAAACCATTCGCCACTCGATTGGACAGTTTATCTAACTCACCATAGGTCATCTTTTGAATACTACCTCCTTCAGCCTGATAGACGATAGCTGTTGCTTCGGGCGGGGCATTAAAACAACTGTCTGCTATATTAAACTCGCTATTGACTAACCACTCAGGTTGTTCCAAGGAATCTTCAACATGAACGAGCTTTTCATAGGGTTGTTTAAAATGAATCTGGCGATCTTTTATCATCCACTCCCAAAATGCCGTCCGATTATTGACTGTCCAACTATAAAAAGAAGCATAATTATTGACATCTACTTTATCCTGCAATTTGGTAAGATTAGCCTGTTGGAGAGTAGCTTTATCAGGAATCCAAGTAGGAGGAGGACCGTGCACTTCCTCGTTCCATTGTGCAAAAGTAACACGATGCAAGTATTGATGAAGCTCAAAAGGATGGTCAGGAGTCAGAATTTGTTGTGTAATTTGCTGCCAAGCAGTTGTAGCCTCATTGTTTTCGAGTATCTGGGTGATTTTTTTCGATAATCCCGGAGCTGAAGCACTGGAAATGCCGAGATCAATTAATTGTTCTGTCGATATTTCGGTAGAAACAGATTGTTTCTTAGCCATTGTATTATTGGAATTTATATAATTATTTCACTTGGGCCGATTGTTGAGCATTGACAAACTCCATTGCCTTTTCTACCATACCGGCAGATCCCAGGAAGACGGGCACGCGTTGATGAAGTTCAGAAGGATTTATATCCAATATGCGTTGTTGGCCATCTGTGGCTTTGCCGTTAGCCTGTTCGACGAGAAAAGCCATGGGATTTCCTTCATAAAGTAATCGTAATTTCCCCTCGGGAGAACTGTCTGTGGCCGGGTACATAAAAATACCGCCTTTCAGCAAGGTACGATGTACGTCAGCCACCATAGAGCCTACATAGCGCAATGAGTAGGGCCTTTTGGTAGATTCATCTTTCTCTAAACAATAGCTGATGTAATCCAAGACGCCCTGCTCCATCTTGTTCCAGTTACACTGATTTACAGAATAATACTTCCCTTGTTGGGGAATTTCTATATCTGGATGAGATAAGCAAAACTCCCCAATGGCCGGATCGAGTGTAAATCCATTTGTTCCATTACCGGTGGTATATACTAACATAGTAGAAGAACCATAAACGATATAACCGGCAGCGATTAATTCCGTTCCTTTTTGTAGAAAATCATCTTGTTGACAGGCCCCTTCGGAAGATTTGCGATAAATACCAAAAATCGTCCCAACAGGTATATTTACATCGATATTCGAAGAACCGTCCAGCGGATCAATGGTGATGACATATTTGCCTTCACTATTTTCAAAATCCACAAAACTATCTTCCTCCTCCGAAGCAATGCCGGCACAAATTTCACTGGCAGTAAGCACTTCTTTTAAAATAGTATTGGCATAGACATCTAATTTCTGGACTTGTTCGCCATGGATATTCTTTTGGCCATAACTCCCTAAGATGTTGACCAATCCGGCTTTATTAACTTGCTCATTGACAATTTTGGCAGCTAAACCTATGTCGCGTAATAACTTGGAGAGTTCCCCTGTCGCATAGGGAAAATCAGTTTGTCGGGCAATAATAAATTCATCTAAACTAATTAGCCCTTTTTGTCCTTTATTTAGCTCCATGCTACCGAATTTTGTTTCCATGAGATAAGGATAACAAATTTAATAAATTTTTCTACGGTTTACTAAAGGGCCCTATAAGGGTCTTAATTTATCGATCACCATAAGAAAAGTAGATTTGAAAGAAAAAATCTTGTGATTAGACATAATGGAGCTATCTCTTTTCAACAAGATTTATCAGTTTATAGATCCATCCAGTTGTACTTTATTTATTATTCCAATTATCTATTTTGTTTTTGCTTCTACCCTATCTTTCATTAAGTAGATA
>CAZIGO010000315.1:0-701 GCA_964538595.1 uncultured Chitinophagales bacterium
GCTTTCATAAAGTAGGGAGTGTAGTGGGAGGTGATCGCGAAATGGGTTATCCCATTTTAATGAAAATGATTTTGCCGGCTGGATTGTTGGGACTAACTTTTACGAGCTTAGTCGCAGCCTTTATGAGTACAGTGGATACGCATATTAATTGGGGGGCCAGTTATTTAGTAAATGATGTGTATCGTGAATCTATTCGTCCCCAGGCAGGACGTCGAGAGCTTGTATTAGTAAGCCGGAGCACGGTAATATTATTAGCTTTTATATCAGTAATAATTGCCAGCCAAATAAGTTCAATCGGAGACGCCTGGAAATTTTTCTTTGCAATGGGAGCCGGTATGGGGTTACCGCAAATACTTCGCTGGGTATGGTGGCGCGCTAATGCCTGGACAGAAATAACAGGGCTATCAGCTGCCTTCGGTATGGCAGTAGTTTTACATTATATATATCCCGATTTAAGAAGTGAATATATTTTGTTTTGGGATGTATTATTTAGTGTTTCGGTAGCGTTAATAGTGACACTGATTACACGACCCGTCAGTGATCAAACCCTCCGAAAGTTTGCTCAACGCGTCAAACCCTTTGGATGGTGGAAAAGTCATCATTACAAATCCTCGAAAGATAAAATCAAAAGCGTATTATTGAATTGGATATTGGCGGCTATCGGCTGTTATACCTTTATGTTTAGTATTGGCTATTTTATT
>CAZIGO010000315.1:711-2624 GCA_964538595.1 uncultured Chitinophagales bacterium
GGGATTTCTCTCTTTCTGCTTTTCATTATTTCTTTTGGGTATTTGTTGGTTCGATTACAGCGTGACTGATCAATATACTTCGTTTTATTTTCTCTTTAAGTTAGGATTAATTTTTTGGGCCTTTTGCAAGTATGTTTGTGCTTTCTGCCGTTGCCCCATTTTTTGATAAGTAACACCTATATTCATCATTATATGGGCATTTTCCGGTTCGATTTTAAGCGCTTTTTTAAAATACTTTAAAGCTTGTTGATACTGACCTTTGACAGCTTGTGCTACGCCTAATTTTTGTAAAACATCGGTATTCTTGGGGGCTAAGTGGTAAGCTTTTTTGAGATATATTAAAGCTGAATCCACTTTATTGAGCCCTTTCCCATACACTTTCCCCAATTGAGTTAACACTTTTATACTATCTGATGTATGAGGTAACACGGTCTTGTAGCTCAATGCGGCTGTAGTATATTGTCCTTTACGAAACGTTAACTGACCGATATGTCGTAAGCTCTGGATGGTTTCAGGATGATTTGATTTTAAACGTAAACCCGCTTTATACCATCGTATGCTTTCACGATATTTCTTTAAATGATAAAAAGCTCGGGCCATTAATGGTCGGGGGGGGAAATAATTGGGATGAATTTCTAAGGAGCGTTTTAAGTGTTTTAGGGCTTTACGAGCCAGTTTTTTCTTTAGAGTCGGATCATTAGTAGTACTGGCTCGATTGATATAAGCTTCCCCTGCACTCATGTGAGCTCGGGCACTGTTTGTAGAAACTTTTACATCGGTAGTTGATAAAGTAAAGTCATTTTTCCAGGCCTGGTTGCGGGAGATCGTTTTACCGGAATATAGCAGCAGCACAAGCACAAGAAAGGAAGATACCCATACTGCATTTGATATAGCCGGAGGCCGACACTTGGGTAAATAATTTATGATTAAATATCCGATCACAATACTAAAACCCAGGGACGGAAAGTACATAAACCGTTCATTCATAAAGGTACCGATAGGGAAGACTAGGTTGGATACTATAGAAAAGGTAAACAAGTAAAGGGCCACGCCATAGGCCGGTATTTTTTTATGCTTTATTCCCCACACCATGTAAATGAACAAGCCCAGATACAGTAATAGAGGAATAAGGGCTCGGAGATCAGTGATGGGAATAATAGGAATTTGTTTAGGGTAATAGTCGTGGGTAAGGGGATGTGGGAAAATTAATAACTTTATATATAACCCCATGGTATAAAAGATAGTTGCATACTGTTCTATAAAATCGGCATGGATAAAAGGATTATTCATTAATTGCCCACTCCCGGATACTTGTAATCCCCCTAAAACACTGAAACGAATGAAGAGATAAATGACAGTGGCTATTCCTTGAGGAATGAGTAGGTATGATATTTTCTTATAGGATACGGTGGTAAAATAATAAAGAGTTAGCGGGATAACGGCCAGGAAAGTAATCGCTGTCTCTTTGGCCATTAATCCTAAGAAAAAGGAGAGGCCGCTCCCCAGCAGAAATAAGAGGTTATCTCGTTGTAGATATTTAAATAAAAAATAAAGACTGCCCAGTGCTCCTAATAGGCTAAGGATAGCATCCCGCCCCTTAATATTAGCTATTACTTCTGTATGGATAGGATGAGCTATGTAAATCAAAGTTATGACAAAGGGGAGGTGGCTCCACCATGAATGAGAGTAGGGAAAACAAAATTGAAGTGTCCAGAAAAGCAACAGCCCGGTAAACATATAAAGTAGAACATTAATCCAGTGACTAGCGGAAGGACTGTTTCCCCATAGCTCCTTTTCTAGGGCAAAAGTAACAAGTGATAAGGGTCGGTAACGACCTCCTGCTACTAATTGGTTGCGTTCACCATAAAAACCTGTAAAACTGCCATGCGTTAAAATATTATCTATCCCCGCCC
>CAZIGO010000316.1:0-2585 GCA_964538595.1 uncultured Chitinophagales bacterium
CAATACCCCATCTACAATATCGGCACTTAGGTGCAGAGTAGTGCGAGCCGTCCGTTTTACCATCTCCCAATCTTCTTCCGTTTCACAAACTTTTAGCAATATATCCCGTACTTCCTGGGCATGTTTTTCGTCAATAGAGGCATGATTGTAGAAAAACGTCATTTGCTCTTTATCCAGGTCCATATTTGAACGGATCTTTTTTAGGTAAGGATCGGTAAAATGATAAGATTGCTCCGCCCAATAGGTGTAGCCCAGTCGTTGCAGTAGATTTCCTTGTGTAGAAACCCAGTACAGGTAAGCGATAAGAATTTCTGTTTCGGGCAGTGGGGGCGGCATTGTTTTGGCCGGGTCTTTTATCTCTAAACCGAGGGCTCTTAGATCGTGCAAGGCCATCAGTTCATGACCGGTCTCTTCGAGGGCATGCTCAAAGCAATACTTAATATAATCCACTTGATCATTGGAAAGTTGGGCGCCCACTAATGCTTGATTTTTAGGATTATGATCAGTGTAATGATAGACTTGAATCAAGTAAAGGGCATATACACGCAGATCCTCCCCGCTCAAACTCTCCAAAAATTTTAATAAATGGGGCTGCGAGAGGATCTCTTCCCAAGTGGTTTCGATCACTTGGTCGAGTTCTTCCAGTTTTTTTCGATTTGTAGCGGTTGTATTTTGGGTCATGATGCTTTTGTTTTGTAGATAAAAGTTTGATGTGTTTTGGTTCGTTTAAAATTTAAGGATTGCAGAAACTTGATCATGGAAGTAGTTTTTGCAAATATACCCGATATGCAAACTTTTTTATAGTGAGTATCGGCTTGGAGTACCTCAAAAAAATGCTGAACAAGGGCTGCATGGATGCCCGATTGCTGCCATTTGGGTTTCACAGCGAAAGCAAATCCTTTGATACGCTGGATATTTCCGTTTTTTCGTTGTAATCGTTTCTTGAGCTGTTCATTCATTTCCGGGAAAAAAGCTAAAAATGCCACCGGCTCTTCTTGCACGTAAGCCATCCAAATCAACTCTTCTCTCATATAAGGTTTGTGGTTGGCTACCATATAGTGCAGATCGTTTAAAGTAAGATGGTCAAACCGGCCGCCTTTTTTAAAAGCTGCTGTGTATACCTGATGTAAGTCAGTTAAAAAAGTCTGATAATCGTCCAATTTAATATGGCGAAAGGAAAGGCGGGTGTCTTTTATCCATTTATTGTAGTAGGGTTTGAGCCGTTCCGTATTAATTTTCGACAGGGAAGCCTCAAAGGTATAGATCGTTTCATGCGGTTGGAATCCATAGTTTTTAAAAAGTTTAGTATAGTAGGGCGGATTGTAATTGTCTAAGAACACGGGTTCCGTAAAACCTTCCGTTAACAAACCCCAGAACCGGTCTTTTTCTCCAAAATTAACGGGCCCTTCCATAGTAGCATAGCCTTTTTCTGCTAACCATTTACGAGCAGTATTAAAAAGAGCAGTAGCCGCTATCTCCTCCTCAATACATTCAAAAAATCCGATACGCCCATACCGATTGTAACCCGGCCGCGCTTTATTATAGAAGGCAGCAATACGGCCAGCCGGTCGCCCATAATCATTGAGCAACAACCATCGACAAGCCGCTCCATTACGGAAAAAGGAATTTTTGCGGGGATTGAACACACTGTCTACAATATGCCCCGGTACCACTACCCATTCCGGATCTTCCCGGTAAAAACGGGCGGGGAAACCATAAAATAACCGCTCCGTTGATCGATCACTTACTTTTACTACTTGCATAGCTGAATAATTGGGTGATAGGATGTCGAGGTCGTTCTAACACCGTTTCAAGTAAATTTTGATAGTCGTTCAAGAATGATCTTGCTTCCTTTTTATTGAAGTGGCTTGTGCTGTATTTTAAGGATACTTGCCCTTTCTCCTCTATTTCCGAAATATTCAAAACTAAATGGTGAGGAGTAGGATCCAATGAAACGGGCAATAAGCGGGCCTGCATATCAGTAAATCGAAGACTATCCTGAATTTTGTCAATGTTACAAACATAAGTAGCATCAGTAACAGAAAATTGATGATACAACTCACGGAAACGATCTTGTGAAATAGTTAACTGGGATTTACCTTGTGTCAAAAGCTCATGATAATCTGTATGTTCTGAAATGGTGAAGGACAACGGTATAAAAGTCGTGCAGGGCCCCCCTAACTTCAACATACGAAAGATCCATTGACCGGCCACCGGTACCGCTACCGGGATGGTATCTATTTGTTCTTTGTGGTATAGCAATATCGCCAAACATGCTGAATAGTGAAGGATGGGAGAAACCCCCTCCTTTTTGGTAAAGGTAGAGAGTTTCTTAAGATCAGCCGGTATAAGAGAAGTGTTTACAATATCAGAAGAAGTGAGTGTTTCTCGTAAAGTTGGGATTCGAGCGGAGTGCAGCTTATAATTTTTCCCTCTATCCACTTTATCTATAAAATGTCGGAACGATTGAGGCGGCTGCAGTAGAATATCCTTATTTTTTCTGAATTGATTGTAGGTGTGAGTGATTTGGCGAGCCAGTATCACCATAGACCAACCGTCAAAAATGACTTTATGTACAGAGAGTA
>CAZIGO010000317.1:0-2584 GCA_964538595.1 uncultured Chitinophagales bacterium
CCTCAACATGAAGATCTTATAAAAAAGTTTGCTTCGTAATGTCTATTTTGTCCTTACCCATATTCCACTACTACATCATCACTTAAAGGATGAGACTGACAGGTAAGCACGAAGCCTTCTTCTACCTCATCATCACTTAATCCTTCCCGTTGATCCATCGTAATTTTCCCGGACAAGAGAGTAGCCCGACACGTAGTACAAATACCCATTTGACAAGCAAAGGGAGGATCAAGTCCCGCTTGAATTGCAGCCTCTAAAATAGACTGGCTAGGCTTTACAGTAATATCATATTCATCATCATTGATAATCACTGTTACCTCCTCTTCGTTAATATCCACTTTTTCTCCCTCAATAACTTGACCAGCAGCTTCACTTTGCTCAGATGACGCCTCCCCCTCCAAATCAGGCAAGGGAGCAGTAAAATATTCAACATTAATTTGTTTTTCGGGAACATCATGATTGTTCAAAGCTCCTTCAGCCCCTTTCATCATACCCGCCGGACCACATATATAATATTCAGCATGAGGTAATTGTTCCTTTCCCACCTCTTTTTGTAGGAGACGTTTCAATTTAAATTTCGACAAACGCCCTTTAAGTCCCTCCCATTCATCAGAAGGCTGACTTAAACTGTGAATCACCTCGAAGCGATCCGGGAACTTTTTTTGCAATTCATCTAACTTATCTTTAAAAATAATACTTTGCTCATTTCTATTACCATAGAAGAGTAGCACTTCACTTTTTAATTCCTTTATTAAAACCGTTTGCAAAATAGACATCAGGGGTGTAATACCACTACCAGCTCCTAATAAGACATACTGTTTTTCATTTTCAGGGTCAATATCAGGTGTAAAGTTACCCTGAGGCGGATATACTTCAAGCGTATCCCCTGCCTGCAATTCATCATTTAAATAATTGGACACCAATCCCCCCTCTACCCGTTTACTGGTAACAATCAAGTTATCATCTATAGCTGGAGAACTGCATAAAGAATAAGCTCTTCGATGCTTTTGGCCTTCAATGCCCACTTGCAAAATAAGATATTGTCCCGGCTGATAGGTAAATGTTTCCTGCAACTCTTCGGGTACCTCAAAATGAATAGATATAGCGTCTTCAGTATTTTGTTCAACCTCGGCTACATTTAACTTACTAAAATCCATATTGTGGATGTTTTAATAATATTAATGGCGTCCTATAATTTTTCCTTTTGCTTCATCTAAATGACTTTTAGAAAAGAGTAAGGAAAACATCATTATTATACTGGTTGCTATAATAGTTAGAAATACAACACCTTGCTCAAAATTCCCCCCGGACATTTCACCCACTTTCATATACTCACTTGGGATATCATAAAATAGAATAATAGTGACCAATCCCCGGGGAGCGATAAAAAGTTCCGGGAGCACTTTTTTAGTATTCATAAATACCCGCAAGTTAATATAGCGTATAACATAAAGCGCAATAAGTACTAATGCTGTAACGGAAATCACATCTATATTTGTAATAGAAGTAAGCACAAATGTCATCCCAAATATAACGAAAAAGTAAGTACGGATAAGAAAAGCCGTTTCTTCAGTAAAAAGTTTAAAATCTTTTAAAATCTGATCGTAAACTTTGCTATTGATCCAATGCTGTAAAAAACCCCGGAAAAATATTTTTCTGTTATTTACAATCAAACCAAATATTAAGATCATTAACAAGGAGGAAAGATGAAATAGTTTACCCAAGGCATAAATAAGTATGAGGCTGGCGAAAATAGAGAAAAACTTTACGCCTACCCGGATATTTTTAAAAATTATAATGATGAGATAGCTAAGTATAATAGATACAGCCACTGTTATCACTATATTACCTATCACATGCAAAGTAACCGTCGGTATAGAAGCTTCGGTAGGCGTGCGAATTAAAAAATAGAAAAACAAAATACCCAATATATCCGAAAAAGTACCCTCATAAACCATAAATTCACGTGTGACAGGGCTTAGATGTTTAACACTTGGTATAATAATAGCACTACTCATTATAGACAAAGGGACCGAAAAAATGAGAGCAGTAAAAAACTGATAATCTGTAAAAGATTGGATAATAACCGTTATAGTTAGGGCTGTCACAATTAAAATAACAAGGGCAATCACGAAAGAGCGCCATATCATACTCCATTTTTCAGCTGATAATTTTAAATCAAGAGCGGCTTCCAGCACGATCAGGATAATACCGATCGTACCTAATACTTTTAAAGCTGTCATTACTTCAAATTGGGGAATGGCCGAAACCCTACTCAACTCACTAATTCCAATACCAGTTAATATGAGAAAGATGACAGAAGGGAAGTTGGTTTTACGACTTACATAATTATAAAGATGGGATAAAATTACTACTAATCCGCCTGCTATAATGTACCAATATGAATTAAACTCACCCATATATTATTTTAAACCGATAACTTTTGCGCTACCCCGCCACTCCAATCAATAAAGAAGACCAAAGGTAAAATAAAAGAGAGATAAAATAAAATGTTAAATCCTCAATTAAAGGTTCCCTATCTCTTTCAATATTATAATTTTCTCCTTAAAAAAGTCAGAGGAAC
>CAZIGO010000318.1:0-2583 GCA_964538595.1 uncultured Chitinophagales bacterium
GGTTGTGTTTCAGGCTGGGTACGACCGATTACAACGGGTACGCGGGGTTTGATGATGCCTCCTTTCTCTTGAGCAATTTGGGCCAGCGTATCCCCCAAAAACTCAGTATGTTCTAATCCTACATTGGTCAAGGTAGCCACAAGGGGAGTAACCACATTGGTAGAGTCATAACGTCCCCCCATGCCGGTCTCTAATATGGCCAGGTCCACTTCTTCCTGAACAAAATAATCAAAAGCCATAACCACGGTCAACTCAAAAAAGGAAGGCGAAACCTCCTCGAATTCTGATTGATAGTTGTGAACAAACCGTTGCACGGCTTTTTTAGGGATCCAGTCTCCGTTAATTTTTATTCGTTCTCTGAAGTCTTTGAGGTGGGGGGAAGTGTACAAACCGGTTTTATAACCGGCAGACTGAAAAATACTGGCTAATAAGTGAGCCACTGATCCTTTCCCATTGGTACCGGCTATATGAATAGCAGTTAGTGTTTTATGTGGATTGCCCGCCATTTGACATAGATCATAGGTCGTCGTCAGGTCATGTTTATAAGCTTTTTTGCCGAGCCGTTGAAACATGGGTAGACGACGATAGAGGTAATCAAGCGTGGACTGATAATCCATAATAGAGCTGTAATAAAAATTATTACACTTTAATTTAAGTTACTCTTTTCCAGGAACTTATAGAGCTTATCTTAATTTAAAGTTGAAAGTTATCGTACCGAATTGTTTTTCCGGGGCATTGGCATCAGCATTGAATTTAGTTTGGCGAGCAGCTTTCTTCGCCAACTTAATTAAGTGGGCATTATTGGTGGTAGAACCTTTTAAAGAATAATCAGCTTTTGTGACATTACCATTCTTATCCACTCGAATATCGACAACTACTTTACCGGTAGCTTGAGATTTATCCTGAATGGCTGGGGTGTTTACCATCGAGCGCCCTTGTAAGGAATAGCCGATCCCCGGCTTACCACTGCCTTGTTGTTTCCCGTCAGAGGCTCCGTTTTTTTCTCCTTCCGGACTGCCCTGGTCTTTATCACCGGTTTTGTCCCCTTCTCCTGCATCATCATTACTGCCTTTATAAAGCGCCTTCTCGTTGACTTCAGGTTTTTTCTCTTTTTCGGGTTGTTCTTTGGTAGTTTCCTCCTGTGATGTTTCCTCTTTTGTTTCTTTTTCAGTAGGGGTTTGTTGTTCTGTTGTTTCTTTCTTTTCGGTTTCCGGGGTCTGCTCTTCTTCTTTCTTGGGTAGAGCAGGGGCTTCCTGGTGATCTTGGGTCATCACCTCCTCTTTAGCCGAGGACTGCTTTTGCTTTTGTGAAGAGGAAGGCGTAGTAGTTGTAGGGGAGGAGGCGACTCCCTTACCACTTTGAACTTTACCTAAATCGACGATAACTCCCTTTTGCCGTGGGAGTTGATCGGGAGCGGACAAACCCAATATCAAAAATAATACCCCCAAAATACCATGGAATAAAAGGGTACCAATCAACCCAGTATACCGGTGCTTCTTTTTTTTACCATTTGATAAATAGCTCATTTTTCAACGGGTTTGGTGGCCATAATCATGCGAACTTCCAGCTTATTGCCAATACTCATCACTTTAACCATTTTATTAACTTCCGCATTCTTGTCTACGCGTAAAACCACCGTTGGGTTGTCAACACCGGCTGTTTTTTTGGATATAGCTTGAGAGAGACGAGAAAGCGGCACTTTTTTCTCATCGACATAATATTCCCCTTCCTTGGTGACAGAAACAGTTGTCGTCTGCTTTGACATGGTTTGCCCCGACGCCCGCGGCAGTAATAGTTTAATGGCATTGGGAGCCACCATGGTCGAAGTAAGCATAAAGAAAATTAACAACAGGAATATGACATCGGTTAACGATGACATATTGTATTGGGCTTGCCGTTTGTTGCGTGGTCGGAGACTCATTCTTCAACGGGTTCTTGTAATAAATCAATAAATTCTACCGTCGTCGCTTCCATTTTATAAACGACCTTTTCGATCATGTTCACCAGATAATTATAACCGATATAAGCAATAATTCCCACTACCAACCCGGAAGCTGTAGTAATCAGGGCTTCATAAATACCGCCGGCTAATAGACTGGGATCCACATTGGTGCTAGCCTGGGAAAGATTGTAAAACGCCCGTATCATCCCCATGACAGTGCCCAGGAAACCGATCATGGGAGCCGCCCCGGAAATCGTAGCCAGCGTGGCCAAATTCCGTTCCATTTTATAGATTTCAAGTTTTCCCACGTTCTCGATGGCCACATCAATATTTTTCAAGGGTTTACCGATCCGCATCAACCCTTTTTCAATCATGCGGGCAATAGGGGAGTCCGTATTTTTACACAAGGTCTCTGATGTTGGCCATAAAGGTGGGATCTACTTTAGAAGCCTTCTTTATCGTTAAATACCGTTCGATGATAATATATACCGCCCATACCGACAATAAAGCAATCGGAATCATCAATACTCCCCCTTTTAACAAAAGCGTCAAAATGGGCAGATAATCTCCTCCTTGCTCTACAGCTGTGGTATCGGTCATGGCTGTATCAGCGGACACTTGTAATAAAAGTGAATACATAT
>CAZIGO010000319.1:0-1368 GCA_964538595.1 uncultured Chitinophagales bacterium
CGACGGCTTGCAAAGCTTTTTGATAATTGCCCTGGTTGGAGTAATGGGAAATGATATCAGTTAACTCAGCTATATCAAAAAAATATTGATCTCCTTTCTGTAGCATTTCCTCAAATCTATATAGGGCATAGGGAGGATTATAATCGGAGGAGCGTCCTGATTCTTTTTGTGCCATGACTACTTAAATTTGACCAGGGAAGGGTTATGGTTGCGTATTATTTTTAAATGTACAAAAAAATTAAAATAAACCAACACAGGAAAAGGGGTATTATCAATGTATTGTTAAAAATTACCCTAATTCGTTAAATTTGCTAATTGATACTATGAGTTATACTACCTCACAATCGACAAAAAAGGATCATTATGAGCGTGTGTTGAAGCAGGTGGAGGATATCATATGGCCTGAAGCTGGTTGGGTGGCCAATATGGCCAATATATCTGCTCTGCTCTATCATAGCTTCCCGGCATATTCTTGGGTAGGGTTTTATATGTTAGCAGAGGATACCTTATGGGTGGGCCCATATCAAGGAAAGTTAGCATGTACTAAAATTGAATGGGGACAGGGGGTCTGCGGTACAGCGGTGGTTCAACAGAAAACCCAGTGTGTTGAAGATGTAGCCCAACTTGAAAATCATATTTATTGTGATCCCGACACTCAATCTGAAATCGTGGTCCCACTTATAAAAAATCAAGAAGTTATAGGGGTGCTCGATATTGATAGCCATAACCTGGGTCAGTTTGACCAGGTCGATCAAAATTACTTAGAGAAAATAGTAGATCAGCTTTTATCCTGTTTAATGACAAAAATATAAGAGCATGAATAAAGTTTCACAAGAAGTTTCCCCCATTTCATTTGGCACAGATGGTTGGCGGGCTATTATTGCAGATGACTTTACCGTACAAAATGTAGCCCGGGTAGCAGAAGGCACTGCTCGCTGGCTGAAAAATAATTATAATGATCCTACGGTGGTGGTAGGTCATGATTGCCGTTTTGGAGGAGAGTTATTTGCTGAAACCGTCACGAAAATTTTATGTGCAAATAACATTAAGGTATATCTGGCGAAGGGTTTCGTTTCTACTCCTATGGTTTCCTATGGAGTGGTTAACTTTGAAGCTCAAGCTGGCGTGGTGATTACTGCCAGTCATAACCCCCCCGACTATAATGGGTTTAAGTTGAAAGGGCATTTTGGTGGCCCGGCCCTCCCCGAGATGATCGAGAATGTTGAGTCACAAACCCCAGATCATACGGATATTCCACAGCATGATATAGTGTCTTTACAAGAGAGTAATCAATGTGAGATGGTAGATTTAGAGCGTATCTATTGCAATTATGTGAGCGCTGGTATCCTCACAAACATAAAAAGTGTT
>CAZIGO010000319.1:1378-2578 GCA_964538595.1 uncultured Chitinophagales bacterium
ATTTTGATATGGAGGCCATACGGGAGAAAGTCAATTTTGCTTTTGATGCTATGTATGGAGCTGGCCAAAATGTAATTAAAAACCTTTTTAATAATGCTACGTTGCTCCATTGTGAACATAACCCCACTTTTATGGGACAATCGCCCGAACCAATCCATAAAAACCTTAAAACATTGTCCCGGACGGTAGCTGATGATACTGATTTGGATTGTGGGTTAGCTGTCGATGGTGATGCTGATCGCCTTGGCATGTATGATAGGGAGGGGAATTTTGTTGATTCTCACCACATCATTTTACTGTTAATACATTATTTGTGTGAATATCAAAACTTTACCGGTAAAGTGGTGGCCGCATTTTCTGTTACTGAAAAAATAAAAAAATTGTGTCAACATTATAATCTTCCCTTGGATATTACACCCGTGGGATTTAAGCATATCGCCCAAATAATGACCAAAGAAGATGTGCTGTTGGGGGGAGAAGAGTCAGGCGGTATTGCTGTTAAATCTCATATACCGGAGCGTGATGGTATTTGGATGGGGATGACATTGCTGGAGTTTATGGCTAAGCGGGAAAAGTCGCTTCAAGAGTTGATCCAAGAAGTCTATGATATCGTTGGCCCCTTTGCTTATGAAAGAGATGACTTAGAAATCAATGACAGTTTGAAAAAATCAATAATGGATCAGTGTGAGCAAAATGAGTTTACCCATTTTGGTGATTTTGAGGTGAGAAAGGTAGAAAATGTAGATGGCTTTAAATTTTTTGTTAGTGAAGATGAATGGGTAATGATACGCCCGTCGGGAACAGAGCCTGTATTGCGGGTTTACGTAGAAGCTGCTACTAAAGAACGGGTAAAGCAAATTTTGGATCAAACCCGCAAAACAATTCTCCCCGATGCTTGAACAATATAATTAACAAAGCTTTGAAACTGAATTGGTTGGCTATATTGCTATTGTTGGCAGGATGGGGAGGTGCAACGATCAAAGCCCAGTCCCCGGATACTACTCAAAAATCGTTGACCTTTTGGCAACCGGCTCCCTCTTTTCATAAAACACGTACCTATACACTAGCTGGTTTGGGGGGATTGTCTTATGCCTCTACCCTAATAGGACTGAATGAATTATGGTATAAAAAATTTGATCGTACACATTTTCATTTTTTTAATGATAACCGGCAATGGCTGCAAATGGATAAAGCCGGTCA
>CAZIGO010000320.1:0-1931 GCA_964538595.1 uncultured Chitinophagales bacterium
TGGATCCTTCCTTAGGAGAAGTTCCCCATCAACGATTGTTAAAAGCCTATCAGTATCGAGAGAAAGAATTAGCGCAAATGAAAGTTAAGCGGGAGGCTATAGAAGGTCTGAGTTGGACCGAGCGAGGTCCTAATAACGTCGGTGGTCGCACCCGCGCTATTTTATTGGATGAGGGTGATCCTTCTCATAAAACTGTTTTTGCTGCAGGAGTTTCAGGGGGGCTTTGGAAAACAACGGATATCACAGCAAATCCCCCCTCATGGACGGTTGTTGATGACTTTTTTAATAATTTAGCCATAACTACTATTGCCCAACATCCTACCAATACGGATACTATATATTTTGGTACGGGAGAAGGATGGTTCAATAGCGATGCAGTAAAGGGCGATGGAATTTGGCGAACAAAAAATTGAAGTGCGCTCCAACGGAGACGTGTTAGCCACAACGCGCAGCCAATATTCGAATTATGGGGGGGTGATGAAATCAACGGATGCAGGGCAAAATTGGAATCGGGTAAGTGAGGGGGATGGCTCCGGTTATGACTGGGCAGCTGATCTTGAAATCGCTTCAAATGGCGATATTTATGCCAGTTTCGGTATTTTTTACACTGATGGCGTTTATAAATCAACAGATGGGGGCAGTACATGGTCGAAAGTGTTTGATGGAAGTTCTGATGCAACAAATACATCTTATGATGTAGAACGTATAGAAATCGCTACTGCTCCCTCTAATTCCAGCGTTTTATATCTTCTAGGTGAATTGGATAATTCTGGAGGGGGAAATGATAAGGGTATAGAAGGAATTTATAAATCAACGGATGGAGGAAGCAGTTGGTCCAGCTTAACTTTACCCGATTGGCACGACCAAGAAGCCTCGTGTGGTACTAATAGTGATTTTACCCGGGATCAAGCCTATTATGATTTAATTGCAGCAGTCGACCCAAATGACGCTAATCGAGTGTTTATTGGAGGGATTGATGTACTTGTGACAGAGGACGGAGGTAGTAGCTGGTCCCAAATTTCCAATTGGTGGGGAGATTGCTTTCAGTTGGTACATGCTGATCAGCATGGAATGGAATTTTATCCCGGTGAATCTGACTCTCTATTAATTAGTAATGATGGAGGCGTTTATTTTAGTGGTAATACAGCCAATAGCCCCTCCAATATTGACTTCTCAAAGAAAGAAAATGGTTACAGAACTACCCAATTTTATTCTTGCGCCATGGACCCTACACGGAATAGTGACTATTTTTTAGGAGGAACACAGGATAATGGTACACACAAATTTAACAGTAGTGGAGTCAATAGTACTTCTCAAGTAACGGGAGGCGATGGTGGGTTTACTCATATCGATCAAGATGATGCCAATTACCAAATATCAACTTATACTTATAACAATTATAATATAGTAAGGGACGGGGATTGGTCCAATGGACATTCAGAACCCACTTTTAATACTTCTACTGAAGGAAAGTTTATTAATCCTACGGATTATGACAATAATGCCTATAAGCTTTATGCCAGCTGGGATAGTCGGACATGTACCAGTTGTGATTATATGGTCTGGCAAAACCCCCGTTCAGGAGATAATAATGATGTATTCACTGCAGGATTTGATGGACAAGTATCCGCTATAAAATGTGATCCCAATACGGCTAATCGGGTATGGTTTGGTACCGATGGTACAAATGGCGGAAATGCTAAAATCTATAAAGTAGATGATGCCGCCAGTAGTCCCACAATAAATGATGTAACACCGGGTGGAAGCTGGCCTAGTGGGGGATATGTGTCAAATATTTATATTCAACGGGATTATGCTGATCATGTTATAGTAACTCTTTCCAATTATGGCATCTCCAACGTTTGGGAAACATTAGATGGTGGCGCCAGCTGGAGAGAAGTGGAAGGGGACCTGCCTGATATGCCGATTCG
>CAZIGO010000320.1:1941-2302 GCA_964538595.1 uncultured Chitinophagales bacterium
ATCCTAATGATAGTAGTCAAGCTATGGTGGCTACTGAATTAGGTGTTTGGACAACTGATACATTAGAAGAAAATACGGGTAGTGATAGTACAGATTGGGAACCCTCTAATACTGGTTTAGCCAATGTACGAACGGACATGCTTCAATTTCGTGCATCGGACAGTCTGGTAATTGCTGCTTCCCATGGTAGGGGTATGTATTCTACTAATGTATTCTCGAGTAGTCCTTTACCCGTGGATTTGATTTCCTTTAATGGGAATCATGTGGAAGACAAGAATATCTTAAAGTGGGAAACCGCTGCCGAACAACATATAAAAGGCTATGCTATTATGAGAAGTAATGATGGAGAACACTTTGATAA
>CAZIGO010000320.1:2325-2570 GCA_964538595.1 uncultured Chitinophagales bacterium
TTGGGTTTGTTAAAGCCAAAGGCTATGAAAGTTCAAAAAAAGATTACACCTTTACTGATAATCCTGTGGATGATAAAATATATTATTACCGGTTAAAAGTACAAGAAACTAAGAAGTTCGGGACTCCCAAACTTTCCAAAGTTATTGCTCTTGGCTCTGCTAAATCGAAATCTATCGAAGCACATGTCTATCCGAATCCTTTTCAAAATTATCTTGTAGTTGAACCAACGGGATTAAATAATTCC
>CAZIGO010000321.1:0-2561 GCA_964538595.1 uncultured Chitinophagales bacterium
CGATCGGGGCTCGTGTTACATTGCGTCGACAACGCATGTACGAGTTTTTGGATCGATTGGTAGCGGTAGCGTTACCCCGTATGCGGGATTTCCAGGGTATTGCACCGACCGGTTTTGATGGGAAAGGAAATTTTACATTGGCGTTGAAAGAGCAAATTATTTTTCCTGAAATAAATATTGATGAAGTTGAAGAAGTTACCGGAATGAATATTACTTTTGTGACAACCGCAAAAAACAATGAAGAAGCTTATAAATTGTTAAAGGCTTTAGGAATACCTTTTAATGAATCAAAAAATAATTAGCTTATGGCTAAGTTATCATCAATCGTTAAACAACGGAAGCGAAAGAAGCTGGTGAAAAAGTATGAGAAGAAGCGACAGGAGCTGAAAGAGAAAGGCGACCAAGAGGGGCTCGATAAACTACCGCGCAATTCGTCGCCGGTACGTTTACGTAATCGATGCCGTCTGACAGGTCGTCCGCGAGGATACATTCGTATGTATGGTATTTCTCGAATAAAATTTCGTGAATTGGCTAGCCAAGGTAAAATACCTGGAGTTAAAAAAGCAAGCTGGTAAAAAAACAAAACAAACAATATGGCAACTACAGATACAGTGGCAAACTATCTTTCTATGATCCGTAATGCTCTGATGGCAGAGCATAATGTAGTAGAAGTTCCGGCTTCTAACTTACGTAAAGCGATTACGAAGGTATTGCACGATAAAGGATTTATACGCGCCTTTAAAGAGGTGGAGACCCCCGATAACCAAGGGGCGCTTAAGATCGCTCTAAAATATGATAGCGTTACCGGTGATCCGGTCATCCGCAATATTCAACGAGCCAGTAAACCGGGTCGACGTTATTATGTAGGAGCTGATGAACTCCCCCGCGTATTGAATGGATTGGGCATTGCTGTAATTTCTACTTCGCACGGGGTGGTTTCGGATAAAGAAGCGCGTGACAAACAAATCGGGGGCGAAGTGTTGTGTTATGTTTACTAATAATATTTATTTGATTTTTTTAACCCTGTAATGAATTGATATTATGTCTCGAATAGGTTATACTCCCATACAGATACCGGAAAACGTGGAAGTTAATGTTGATAAGAATAACCGTGTTACCGTCAAGGGGGAACAAGGTGAGTTGTCACGTCAACTCGATCCCCAGATCACGATTACGGTAGAAGACGATGAAATATCTTTCGAACGACCCTCAGAGAAGAAAAAGCATAAAGCGTTGCATGGAATGGTGCGTTCGGTAGTCAGCAATATGGTGCAAGGAGTAAAAGAAGGATTTAAAGTGGAGCTTGAGATGCGCGGTATTGGTTTCCGGGCGAAAGTGCAGGGAAATAAACTGACGCTTGAACTCGGTTTTGCCCATGATATTGTATTTGGTTTACCCGAAGAAGTAGAAGTAGAAGTGGATACCGACCGCGGTGATAATCCCGTTATTATAGTACAAGGGATTGATAAACACTTAGTCGGCCAGGTGGCTGCTAAGATTCGTTCGCTGAAACCGCCGGAACCCTATAAAGGAAAGGGTATCCGTTATGTAGGCGAAGATGTTAAACGTAAAGAAGGAAAAGTGGCTGCTGCCGCTACAGAAGCCTAATAAAAAAACTTATTAATACTATGTCAAAACGAAAACACTTAAAAAGAAAGAATCGGCGTAGAAAGCGCATTCACCAACGTATCCGGCAAAACGTTGAAGGGACCCCCGAACGACCTCGTCTCTCCGTTTACCGGAGCAATAATAACATCTATGCTCAAATAATAGATGATACGATCGGGCATACGTTGGTCGCTGCTGATTCCTCAAAAGATCTGACGAAGAAACAACAGGAAAAAAATAAGACACAACAATCCAAAAAAGTGGGCGAAAAATTAGCCAAGGCCGCTCAAAAGGCCGGCATCGATAAAGTGGTCTTTGATCGAGGCGGCTTTAAATATCACGGCCGTGTTAAAGCTTTGGCGGAAGGAGCCCGCGATAACGGTTTGAAGTTTTAGCACTAAATAAAAAATTAATTTATGCCAAAAAAGAATGTCAAAAGAGTTAAAGCAAGTCAACTCGAACTAAAAGAGCGTGTGGTTGATATCAAGCGTGTTACGAAAACCACCAAGGGAGGGCGTGCGTTTAATTTCTCCGCTCTTGTGGTTGTCGGTGATGAAGATGGAATTGTAGGATATGGCTTGGGAAAAGCCAAAGAAGTGGCCCTTGCGATATCCAAAGGTGTCGATGATGGTAAAAAGAACTTGATCAAAGTGCCTATTTTACACGGCACTATCCCTCACAAGCAGTTTACTAAATTTAGTGCTGCTAAAGTGTTGATTCGTCCCGCTTCTAGTGGTACTGGAGTCATTGCAGGCGGACCGATGCGTGCTGTGTTGGAGAGTGCGGGTATTACTGATGTCTTGGCTAAATCTTTAGGCACAGAGAATCCGCAGAGTGTGGTCAAAGCAACGATAAAAGCCTTGACCGAATTGCGCGATCCTATTACGATCGCCAATCAGCGGGGCGTTTCATTAGATAAAGTTTTTAATGGTTAACCAATTATAAGCAGTATG
>CAZIGO010000322.1:0-2533 GCA_964538595.1 uncultured Chitinophagales bacterium
GTCGACTTTGGTATTAAACAACACCCGTACACCTCTGACTTCCTCTTCCAAAAGAGCCATATCTTATCTAACATGGGAAGATATGACCATTGTTTACAAGTATTACATCAAATTGAACAACTGGGAGACATAAACGATCAACTTTATATAGATCAAGCTGAGACTTTTTTATTGAAACAAGAATATGAGAAAGCGCGGGGAGCTTACTTCCAAGCCCTGGATTTTGTTTCTACTTCCCAAGACCGGTATTTTATTTATCAACAATTGTGTTATGTTTCCCAGTATAGGCAATATTATCAGGAAGCTAGTTCCTTTGCCTGGAAAGCATTAAATATCTATCCAAGCCAGGAAGACCTCATTGATGAGTTGGCCTATTGTCTTCACCAAGCTCAAATCCCTGAACAAGGGATAGAGTATTTTAATGCCATTATCGACTGGGCCCCCTACACCTCTTCTGCCTGGTATCATTTAGGAAAAAGTTATGAAACGGTAGAATTGTTTGAAAAAGCGTTAGAAGCTTATGACTATGCCATTATTACCGATGAAAAGCAACCCCGCCCCCTGAATGCTTACGGTGACTTACTATATCAACTGGAAGAGTTTTCCGAGGCCATTACCTACTATAAAAAATATCAAAAACAAACGCGCGACACATCGTTGGCCTTACAAAAGATCGGGGATTGTCATGCTGCGATGCATCAACCTTATAAAGCCCGTTATTACTACAAAAAAGGGCTTAAAAAACAACAACCTTCTACCCAATCCGCCCAACTATGGGAGCACATGGGCCAAACCTTTGAACAAGAATTAAAGTTTAAAGAAGCCGGACATTGTTATAAAAAAGCGCTCCATTTCAATGAGGCTGCCCTTTATTATTGTCAACTGGGACGGGTACAATTTCAGCGCGGCGCACAGCAAAAAGGTTTAGCCAATCTCCAAAAGGCTTACGATTTAGCTCCCCATGATAACGATATAATAAAAGAATATGCGCTCCACCTCTATGAAAAAAATGGAATCTCCGCCGCTCTCTCTTTAATAAAAGAGTTTCTTCAACAGGAATCTCCTTCCTCCCAAATTTTATATTTACTCAGCGGGTTGCAATTTATGCAAGGGAAAGAGGAAAAAGGATTACAAAACCTTGAACAGGGATTGCTTATTGATTATGAGGGTCACCAAAATTTATTCCAGTATTTTCCACAACTCAAAAATAATACCTTAATTTTGCGCACTATCACCGCTTTTAATCATAATTAATGATGATAAACTGACCGCTATTATGAACTTTGATCTAGACAACATTCCTGAGCGTACGAGTAAAAAGCGAGAATCAGGCATAACAATGGTTATGGATAAGGGGTTAAGTGTTCGGGAGATCAAAGATTTTTTGTCCGTAGCCGAGCCTTATATCGATATTGTAAAGCTGGGGTTTGGTACTTCTTTTGTAGTTTCCAACCTACGAGAAAAATTAAAGTTATATCGCGAAGCAGATGTTCCGGTTTATTTTGGAGGGACACTCTTCGAAGCTTTTGTTATTCGTGATCAGTTCGAGGATTATATCCAGGCTATTAAAGATTATAACATGAATTTTGCGGAAGTATCGGATGGATCTATCGAAATCTCGCATGAAGAAAAGTGTCACTTTATCAAAGAATTGTCTAAGCATGTGACGGTACTTTCTGAAGTAGGATCGAAAGATATTGAAACTATTATCCCCCCTTATAAGTGGATTGAATTGATGAAGGAAGAAGTAGAGGCTGGTTCCTGGAAAATTATTGCTGAAGCCCGTGAAAGTGGAAAAGTAGGTATTTATCGTGAAACGGGAGAAGTGAGAATGGGATTAGTAGATGAAATACTCACTCAAATTCCTGAAGAACGCATTATTTGGGAAGCTCCCCGGAAAGCTCAGCAAGTTTGGTTTATCGATTTGATCGGCGCAAATGTAAACTTAGGCAATATTGCCCCCGATGAAGTTATCCCCTTAGAAACGCTCCGGGTAGGCTTGCGAGGAGATACATTTACTTTCTTCCTTGATCAAGAACAACTCTCGCAATAATTACTACTACATCATTACCATTTCCCCCAATAAGACTCCCAATAAAACAATAAAGAGGAATAATAATATCCCTTTTATCCACTTGGGTTTATTAAAAGTTATTTGAAAGTTATACTCTTTCGCTTTCCCCTCCTTTTCACTAACAATAGTTTGCATAGTAGTTAACAAACGATCAAACGACTCGCCTCCTTTCACCACGTAATCGTCCGCTCCCGCTTTGATCATCTGACGTGTTACTTCTTGATTTTGCTGGAGGCTAAGTACAACTACCGATACATCTTTATGTTGAGATTTGATAGTTTGGAGCGTTTGTAAACCATCTATGCCAGGCAACAAATAATCCAAAATAATAATATCAGGAGTGGTTCGTTTTAACCCCTCTAAACACGCTTCACCCGAGCGAAATATATGTAACCGATGACGGAGAAACTTCTCTTTTAATTGCTGATCCAACCACAATGAATGCATTTCAGCATTTTC
>CAZIGO010000323.1:0-2532 GCA_964538595.1 uncultured Chitinophagales bacterium
ACTCAGTGACTCCGATTATTTTAAGGTCCCTAAGGTGTTGGACCAAGAGCGGGGCGAGGAGTCCTAAAACATGTATTATGTCAGCCATTATTCAACTCAAAGACATTAGTAAAATATATAACCTGGGAAAGATACAGGTGCAGGCTTTGGACAAAGTATCTTTGTCGGTAGAAGAAAACGAATATGTGGCTATTATGGGGCCGTCGGGGTCGGGCAAATCTACTTTAATGAATATATTAGGTTGTTTGGATACCCCTACTTCGGGAACCTATTATTTAAATAGCAGAGATGTAGGGGAGTTAACGGATAATCAATTGGCGGCGATACGTAATCAGGAAGTGGGATTTACATTTCAAATGTACAATTTATTGCCCCGCTTAACGGCAATAGAAAATGTAAGTTTACCTTTGGTTTATGCCGGTGTACGAAAACAAGAGCGTACACAGCGTGCAAAAAAACTTTTAGAAATGGTGGGATTGGCTGATCGATTCAATCATCGTCCTAACGAATTATCAGGGGGGCAACAGCAGCGAGTAGCTGTAGCGCGAGCCCTTATTAATAATCCTTCAATGATTTTAGCCGATGAACCGACGGGTAATCTGGATAGTACTTCTTCTAAAGATATTATGAAACTTTTTGACAAAATTCATCAACAAGGGAATACGGTTATTCTGGTTACCCATGAACCTCATATTGCTGATTATGCCCATCGAATTATTGAACTTGCTGATGGACAGGTAGCGAGGCAACAACAAAATACCCGGGGGGTTACTGCTAAAAAACAATAAATTATTATGACAATGAAAATCTATACAAAAAAAGGAGACAAGGGAAATACCTCTTTGATCGGAGGGACGCGGGTACCGAAATATCATTTACGTATCGAAACCTATGGGACAGTAGACGAATTAAACGCTTATATTGGACTGATCAGAGATCATGATATTGATGAAGCTTCTCGTCAATTACTTAAAGAAATACAAGACCGGCTTTTTACGATAGGCTCTTCATTAGCTTCGGATCCAGAAAACTCTAAAATGAAGATTCCGGATCTAAAGGAGAGTGATGTAGAGAAGTTAGAAACGGCTATTGACCAAATAAATGAAGCTTTGCCTGCCTTGAAATCATTTATCTTACCCGGCGGCCACAAAGCAGCCTCTTATTGCCATATAGCTCGGTGTGTATGTAGACGATCGGAACGTTATGCTGTCCATTTGGCAGAAGAAGAATTTGTCCCTGATTTGGTGATTAAGTATTTAAATCGTCTTTCGGATTATATATTTGTTTTAGCTCGAAAAATTACTCATGATAAGGGAGGGGAAGAAGTAGCGTGGTCGCCTCGTATGTAAACACGAATGCTTATTGTAATGGCTTAAAAAAACTTAAAATCAGTTACCTACTTCTCAATCAGCCAGTTAACGGATTAATTGTTGTTTTTCTTTATCATAGACTTATCCTGACGCTCCGGACTCGTTTCTTTCTTTAAATTTTTAACCGCTTTTCCTTTGATATAAAGAACTTTACTGGGCTTTTTGGCATTAGAGCGAATGGTGATGGCCTTATGGAAACTCCCTGGTCGCCCCTTGGAATTGTATACGGCCTTAATTTTCCCACTCTTACCCGGTAATATAGGTTCCTTGGGCCAATTAGGAGTAGTACAACCGCAAGAAGCCTTGACATTTTGTATTATTAAAGGTTCATTACCTACATTTTTAAAAGTAAATTCATGTTTCGCTTTGGTACCTACTTGAATTTTACCAAACTTATGCACTTCTTTTTTGAATTTCATTTCAGGGCCGCTTTTCTTTTTCTTCTTTTTATCTTGAGCCCAAGAAAATTGAATACCGACGAAAAGTGCGATTGTTATTACCAATAACTTTTTCATAATAGCTATTTTTAGTTCATTACAAATTTAAGAAATTCCAATCAAAAAAACTGAAAATAGGAGCAGTAAGTTGGTATCCTAAATTATTACATTTGCTCCAATAATCCTATAAAATCACTGGGAAAAGAAGGTATTATTAAATTCTTTTTGTGTAATATATGATGTAAATATAATGTGATAAGGTAATCATAAGATATTGTGAGGGGGCCGTCACATGTAAAAGTCCGTTTTATCCTTTATTAATTTTTTGTAAATTTGGTTAATAGTTGGGAATAATATAGCCCACCTCCATTTTCCTTATTATTAATAAAACACTTTTTCATGTCTGAAGTAAAGAAAGCTAAACAAACCGAATCTTTTAATGGCGAAGAAATATCCTATGAGGAATTTCGAAAAGAGGTGTTGGAAGATTACAGGATAGCAAACGAAAGTCGAACCGCCAGTGTGATCGGGCGGAAAGAAGTGTTGACGGGCAAAGCAAAGTTCGGGATTTTCGGAGCAGGTAAAGAGGTTGCTCAACTTGCCATGGCCAAGGTATTTGAAAAAGGAGATTTCCGGTCCGGCTATTATCGGGATCAAACCTTTATGTTTGCCGCGGGGATATTAACAATAGAGCAGTTGTTTGCTCAACTTTATGCGAATCCTGA
>CAZIGO010000324.1:0-969 GCA_964538595.1 uncultured Chitinophagales bacterium
CATTAATATCTCTGTGCCTTTAAATACACAAGCTGGCCCTGTCCCTACTTCCATAGCACTTTTATTAAACCACAACTCATCATTATCTACGTAAGGAGCTACAAAATTCTTATCAAAATAATATCCGCCTGATATAATACCTCCTACAGGTCCTGCTAAGCCAATAAAAGCAAAACCAAGATCAAAAGCGGTTTCTGTATCTATTTCTCTATCTATAGCTATTTTAGTGAGGCTTAAAGTTAACCCCGCAATACCTAGAACTTTACCAGCAACACTCGCTGCACTACTCACTTTTAACAATGTAGTTCCCTCTTTTGCTCCCTTACCTGCAACTTCCACAGCCGTTAACCCTAACCCAAGTCCACCTGATACATGTTTGGTTACTTTACTTTCTTCTATCTTTTTGATCGTTTCTCCATCTATCTCCAAAACACCGCCCCCACTTTCGCGTAAATTCCTGACCCTTCGCCTCAACTCTTTTACCTGGGCTTGGTTGCGTGCCCCTATTTTATGAGCAAATTTTGCAAAGTCCTGAAACTGCTTTTGTTGAATAGATTGTTGTACATCCATCGGCTGGATATCGGGTGGCTGCAACTGGTCTCGCTTGGCTGCTTGAGTTGGAGTTTCTTCACGATCTGCAGTCACAGTGACTTCCGGCAACGTACCTCCTGAATATATCTTTTCCTCTTCGTCATCAGGGCCCTCTGATTGTGCTCCTAATTGGTCTTTAAAATAAATCGGGTTGTTATTAAACGTAGCATAGGAACTCTGCCAGGGATACACCACCGGATCAGTGTTCCATCTCCTCAATGTACGAGGATCATATTCCCAAAACCGGGCCGTGTAGTGATTACCCACTCCTGATATTTCATTGACTTTCAACTGACTGTTGAACCCAAATTGATGAGCCGATGGCCGATACTGTCTCCCCGGCATCATAAATCCGCTAGGATAATAGTCCGTCACACT
>CAZIGO010000324.1:979-2107 GCA_964538595.1 uncultured Chitinophagales bacterium
ATCGGCCCGGTAGTAGTCTGTTTTCCCATCGGTATCTGTGTCTACCCCGATCTTGCGGTCGCTCACCGTCGCCAACACATTCCCTAAGTGATTTTTCTCTACGTGCAGTTTTTGAAAGGGTGATTTTCTGTATAACCCGTTTGAGAAGGGCTGTTTATAACTATATGAGGGGGTAGAAAAATTCATATCTTACCGTGTACGGTCGGATGACCGTATTGCACCCAATATACATACTTTTTCTTTCAACTGATAGGATCATCCGATCCCACTTGAAAGGAAAAATACGGGCGGATTTGACAGAGAAAATTTGCGTCATCGCAAAATATTACCGAAAAGTTATAAATATATAGTTAACTCTGGGATAAATATATATTTCCTGACCGCAGAACCCTTGCCCCTTTAACATAAATCAAATTATAATAGCAGCTGCCTTGCTTCCTCCCCCTGCCCGTGAGCTGTCCTATAATTTGCGGTAGTTATGTTAACCAAGTTCCTATATTCGTGGGCATCCTTGGACGCCTGCAAGGGGTCAAGGGGAGTTTTCGCAATACGAAAACACTGCTTGCTCCTCACTGCTAAGCGTATATTTTACCTATGAGCCATTTTTCGATCGGGATTAAGGGTTATTTATCCTCTGTTCTAGACGATATGACAGGGTTTCAGGGGTTTTGTTGTTTCAATTGACATGCCTTCGCTCTCCGAGCTCCGGCAGTTGAAAAAAGAAAAAACTTCATTTTTTTGCGTTTATCTATGCCAATCGGGCGGCCACCGGAGCGGATGAACGTAAAAAATGAAGGATAGCCCCTTGGCGATTGAAGCACTGTCAAGGGAGAGCAACTTGCCTAAGAGGGGCAACACCCGTAAGGTGGGTGGGGATCGTGCAACTCACGTGAACAAAGGCAACAGCAAAGGGCCCCGCTTTTCTTCGGGGCGCTTTGCATTTTCCGGGCAAATAAGGCCCTGTCTGATCAACGGGGCTTTATTTGGCGGATGGCGGTTGGGGCGGTCGGGTCTGCCGCTATTTACACATAATGCGCAATATAACTGCCAGCTACTCCTTATCCTCCCGAAAGATCGACCCGTAGCTGTGCTTATATTGTAACCGCATTATGTTAACATAGCTCCGGG
>CAZIGO010000324.1:2117-2515 GCA_964538595.1 uncultured Chitinophagales bacterium
GACCCTGATCCGGAATCTGTATAGGTGGGTCTGATGTTTATTCCAGACGAATGACCGCCCCGAGCCGAAGAGTTATGCGACTCCTTGAAAACAAACTGTGGAACCGGAGGTTATTCTTCTCTTTTTAGTCGCTCGGGTGATTGCTTAGTATGGAAAATCCGCACGATTCTCACTTCCTCATCCTTCACAAGATACACTATTTTAAAACTGGATTTAACAACTACTGAACGGTAGGGCTTCCCGGTAAAGGATAATAAGGGCTCCTGCGCATGTTTCTTGGGAAATTGACTTAAATTTCTTCCTGCTGACAACAGCGCCTCTCTTACTTTACCTGCATTAATCGGCTCTTGTTGCTCTTCTTTGATATAATGGTAAATGGAGGATAGATTTTGACGAGC
>CAZIGO010000325.1:0-2505 GCA_964538595.1 uncultured Chitinophagales bacterium
TAGAATATGCAGGGCCAACGAAAGATACACTTTGGACAATTATTGACTACAAGAATACTTGTGGAAGTTGTGTTGCTGAACCGAGTCCTTTCATTAACAGCTTATTTTATCCAAACCAACTTGGAGCGGAAGCTGTTACAAATCAATATGGAACTGATTGTGATAATAATGGTTCTATTGAGCCAGCAAAGTGTGAATTATATTATTGGCAGGATGCAAGAATACTTACATATGTTACTTTATCAAAAGTAAGGGTGAATGCCAGCCCGGATACTGTTATTTGTGTCGGCGATACTGTTCCTTTAAACAGCTCTTATGAAACAGTATTAGAGGGTGACACATCATATAGATGGTCGCCAAGTGCTTCTTTAACTGATAGTAGTGTGGCTGACCCCAAAGCATTTCCCACCAGTACCACTACCTATAAAGTAGTTGCTGAAGATTCTTCAGGCTGTGCTGACTCAGCATTTGTAACGGTTAAAGTAAATAATAGTGTATCGGCTAATGTAAATAATGATACGACGATATGTAAAGGCTCGAGCGTAGCGTTAAATATTACGGGAGGTGATTACTATAAATGGATTGATAGTAGTGGTTCTACATTGAGTTGTACAAATTGCCAGTCCCCTATGGCCACTCCAACTACTGATACCATCACCTATAAAGGTATTGCTTTTATTGGAAGTTGTTCAGATACGAGTAAAATCACGGTAACACAGGATACATTGCCTACTGCAAGAGTAGCTTATAGTGATACCACCGTTTGTGAAGGGGCTATTTTCGGGATGAAAGCGATTGATAATGCGAATTACGACTTTATGTGGTCGCCTTCTAAATATCTTGATGATCGCACTAAAGCGCAGCCGACAGTATCTGGTATCTTAGATGATACCACTTATACCGTTACTGTTATAGATGGTAATCGTTGTAAAGATGACACATCAGTCAAGGTGAATACAAAAGATCTGGAGTTTGCAACTGTTCCCTATAGAGATACTACCGTTTGTAAGGGAGGAAGTGTAGTTTTAACCGCTAGTAATACGGGAAGTGTTAATTATAAATGGACGCCCAATTGGAATATTATAAGTGATAGTATAAACCGTAAGGTAGAAGTGGCACCTACTAAAGATACCACTTACCGTGTAACTGTTGAGCGTCAATCAACGGGATGTGTTGATGACACCACGATCTCTGTCTTTGTACAACCCTTGCCTACCTTCTCTGTGACTAGTTCAACAGCTCCTCCTGGCGAATGTAAGTCGGACCGTCAATGTTATACTTGTTCAGGAGCTGAAGTACAACTACTGGAAGAGAGTGGCAGTTATCCCGGTTATCGTTGGTATCCGGATATCAATATTACAAATGATAGCTCAAGCGCGGCTAAAGCTACTCCGGTTAGTGACAGGACTTATTATGTTGATGTAACTGATGCCAATGGATGTGTTAATACAGATTCCATCAGTATTGATGTATCCGATAGTAAGCCGGTACCCTCGTTCGGTACTGTTACTAATGGTACGAGTGTCACTTTCTATAATAAAACCAGCGGTGAAGCTTATGAATATGTGTGGAATTGGGATCCGGACTTAGGACAACAGACCAAAACAGATACTAACCAAGTCACCTATAGTTATCCTGATGATGGAGTTTATACTCCTAAATTAACAGCCCGTAATGGTTGTGGGGATAGCACTTATTCCAAGGAGTTGGTATTGGACATCGAAGAAGTTAGCATGGCGGAGAGAACCTTCGATGTTTATCCCAATCCTACTAATGGTAACTTGAATGTATCCTTTAAACTTGGTCAACAATCTGATGTATCCATCAAGGTATTTGACATAACGGGTAAACAAATTCAACATCAGATAATGGAGAATCAAACAGGTGTTGTCCATAAACAACTTCAGTTGAAAAATTATCCCGACGGGATTTACACTATTAAGGTGATTACTGATGAAGCCGTTATCCATCGTAAAGCTATGCGTCAATAATCACTGAATTTTAAAGATTGAATTCATAAAGCCCTGCAATTTCTTTTAAGAGATTGCAGGGCTTTTTTTATTTATGTCGGTAACTTAAAATAGTTTCAGTTTATGTCAAATTTTGATGAAATCCCGTCTATAGAAACATTGCAAGATCGTATTAATGCATTGAGTACTAAACTCGATCAATTCGAACATCTCTCCGAAATTGATCGCGATATACTGCTCGAAGATATCCGTCAATTGTATAGAATGGTGCTCCAATTTTCTTCTGATAAAGGAAAGGGTGATAAGACAAGTGAAACTCAAAGTGCACCGAAAAAAGAAAAAAGTACTACCTCTTTTTCTGAAGAAAAAAATCAACCTACAACTTCTTATTCTTCCTCCTCGAATTCACAATCTTCAACAAAAGAAAAAGATACCTCCTCTTCAAAATCTGATGAAAAACCTTCTTCTCAAGATACCTCAGAAGAATTAAATCAACAACATAGCGATGCTTCACTCTCGATTAATGAAAAGTTGG
>CAZIGO010000326.1:0-2499 GCA_964538595.1 uncultured Chitinophagales bacterium
GTCCGATATTACAGGTACGGTGGGTCCTGGAGGAACGGATGCGGACGCAGGGTAAACGGAATCGAAGCGCTCCCCCCTGCGGGTGGGAATCGATTGCGGAAAACCCCAGTGGGTGTCAACGAAGGAAGGAAGCGTCGCCGGAAATGTTGGCGGAGGGAATAGCGCATGGCTGGCATTTCCGGCACGCCGTTAGTAGAGTGGAGGCGTTTACACCGATGAACCCCTCATTAGAATGAATGGATCGAAGGTTGGGAGCAGGCGGCGGGCTATTGGAGTATAAATGAATCGATCCATGCTAGGCCCGAAAAATTTGGAAAAATGAGGAAAGATCTAACACCTCAGCTGGTTAATAATTCTGCTGTGTATAAAGGCAAATGGAGACGCTAATAGGAAAATTTGTCTAATATGATATGATAAAATTGGAGAAGTATCTGTTTGGGGGAGAGTATATTTTTGATTTAATGAGACCGGGCAAGTTTCTTTTTATCAAACTTTGTTTGTTCTTATCGCATTGGATGAGTTATGGAGAGAATGTTTGAGATTGTCGATAGCCCAAATAGTTTATTGATCATTCTATCGTCCTTATATAAGATGATCCTTTTTCATATTGGGTCTAGTTACCTTCTTCTTCCCTGGGATTCCACCACTTAGGAATCTTCTGAAGGATCTTTTTAGCTCTTTTCCGAATCTCTGGGCTCCGATGAGTTTTGAGTTTATTTACATATGGATAGGACAGTACTCCCGCTTGGATTAGGACCCTTTGACCTTTCCTACGGTTTTGATATGATTTTGACCTTACTTTCTCTACGTATAATTTTAAATATTTTTTAAAACCATCCAATGATCTTAAATGATTTACAACTCTATAAGCACGGTTAATTCTTTTTAAGTTCCATAAAGAAATCTGATTCCAGTAATGTAAGGCCTTCTCAAATTGTTTTTTCTTCATCGCTTTTTTGGTGTGAAACAGAGGGGTTAAAAGCTGATACAATCTATAATTAAAGATCTTATTATTATTTTTCAATGAGGATAGCCATTTTTGTATCTTTCTCGTTCCAGAGTTGATTATTCTGTCAATGAGGTTTCGATACCGGTTCTTCTTCGATTTATAACCCAGTACCGGCCCAATATTCGTCCGATTAAAGCCGCCTTTTAGGGTCGGCCAGTACGAAGGCCCCATTACACCGGCTTTTAATACGTGGATTTTTTTATCCCAACTAGTGACAAAGAGGTGTCCATTAACAACTACCGGCGACGACCTTATTCTATTACCGGTTGTATAATCCCATAACTTCTTACCGCTGATTGCTTCGAAAGCATATATTTTATGGTCGTCACAACCAATAAACACGTGACCATCAACAACAACCGGAGAAGGAATGATGTCATATTCGGTTTTAAATCCCCAAAGTTTTTTTCCCTTTTCAGCATCGATTGCGCAAAATTTGCCCTCTCTATTGCCAATATACACCCGTTTATTGGATACTGCCGGTGATGATACTATCGAGGCTCCAGTTTGATACTTCCACAATATTTTTTTGTTATGCGTGTTAAAAGCATATACTTTACCATTATAACTACCCACAAATATGCGCTTATTGGTAATAGCCGGAGTTGATGAAATACGAGCCTCAATTTTGTATATCCACAGTTTATTTCCATTATCAACATTAAGAACGTATATTTTTCCTTCAGTATTTCCAACATACACGCGTCCAAAAGCAACTGCAGGGGCGGTCTTTACAGGATTACCAGTATTATATTCCCATAATTTGGTTCCATCATTTGCACCAAGAGCGTATATATTTCCGTCATTGCTTCCAAAAACAATACGGTTATTAACTACTGCAGGGGATGACATGATATCATCTCCAGTCTTATAATACCATAATTTTTTTCCGTCATGTGCGTCAAGTGCAAATATCTTATCCCCACTCCCAACAAACACACGGGCTTTAACAACTGTAGGAGAGGTCATTATAATACCACCAGTCTTATAACTCCATAATTTCTCCCCGTCCTGTGCATCAAGGGCCAATATTTTACTCCCAACCCCAACAAACACTCGGCCATCAACCACTGCAGGAGAGGTGTGAATAAGAATATTGGTACTGTAATCCCAAATTTTCTTTCTTGTATTTGTATTATTTCCCTGCTGTGCGCTGGTCGGGTGACCAATTATACTGATGATATAAATTAGAATTATAATCTCGATAGATATGTCAATTCTATATCTCATAATTACATATTTCAAAAATATAAAAAATAAATAGAACACTTCAAATTAATAGCATTTATCCAGTACCTCAATTTAGATAAGTCGTAAAAAGCGTCACATAGAGGTATGTCTTTGTCATTCTCACTCTGGTACAATTAGCTTTTGGCGATTTTCCCTTACAAATATACACTGTATCATTTATATTACTTATTCGTAATATGTTTCTTATACTGACCCCGTGGTTCGTGTACACAGTTGAATTGTTTATTGAACAACGTTGT
>CAZIGO010000327.1:0-1019 GCA_964538595.1 uncultured Chitinophagales bacterium
GTAACTTTTCTAATACAATATCACGCCTTTCCTGAAAAGCTGATTTCATTTGGCGGGGATAAGAAAGGCTACCGGTCAGCGCTTTTTCTGCTGCTTTTTGAGCGATAGAACAAGCGCCTGATGTCATTTGTCCTTGTATTTTCTCACAGGCTTGCGCTAATTCAACTGGAGCAGCCATATAACCGATACGCCATCCTGTCATGGCAAATCCTTTGGAAACTCCATTGACGATAATTGTTTGGTCTTGTACCGATGAGAATTGGCCTATACTTTGATGTGCTTTCTGGTAGTTAATATATTCATAAATTTCATCAGAGATGATAGCTACGTCAGGATGTTGCTCCATTACTTGACTGAGCGCCTTCAATTCTTTTTGCGAATAAACGTTGCCTGTCGGGTTGGAAGGGGAAGAGAATAAGAGAGCTTTGGTTTGTTCAGTAATGGCTGCGGATAATTGATCAGGGGTCATCTTGAAATCTTGGGAAAAGGAAGTAGGGATAATCTGGGGAGTGCCGCCAGCTAATTTAACCATCTCAGGATAGCTGACCCAGTAAGGAGCAGGTATGATTACTTCATCACCGGGGTTTAGTAAAGCTTGCATGATATTAGCTAATGAATGTTTGGCCCCGGTTGATACTACAATGTTTTCTGTGGAAAAGGAGCGGTTGTTATCTCTTTTGAATTTTTGTACAATGGCCTCTTTCAATTCGGGAAAACCGGCTACCGGAGGATAGTGTGTTATTCCATTATCTATAGCTTCGTGGGCAGCTTTTTTAATAGGGGAAGGAGTATCGAAGTCTGGTTCGCCCAAACTCAAACTAATCACATCATAGCCTTCATCACTTAATTCACGACTGAGTTGCGCCATTTTTATTGTACCTGATGGCGACAGTTGTTGTACGCGATCCGCGATTTTCATGTTGTTTGTCAAGGGTTGTTAAAAAGAAAAGTCGAAGTTACAAAAAAATACGGGGAGTTTTAGTTATTTAAAAAAGAGTGATTTGTTATCAAATAACTTC
>CAZIGO010000327.1:1042-1271 GCA_964538595.1 uncultured Chitinophagales bacterium
AAATTTACTGTTATGTCAGTGCGCAAACTACTTGTTTTGGTAATTTCGTTGTTGTTTACGGGACATAATCTGGTGGCCCAGCAGGAAAGAAAAAAAATTGAAGTAACTCCCGAGTATCAGTCTTTAAATATGTCGCTTTCGTTGGGAGTTGGCATCACACAAACCGTTATGAATCGCCATTTGAGTCATCCTGCCCAAAACTTATCAGGCAAAGTGGGTAGAGCCGTTC
>CAZIGO010000327.1:1281-2498 GCA_964538595.1 uncultured Chitinophagales bacterium
TAGGCATAGGCATTGGTTATCGTTTTACTCCTCACATTGGGATCGCTACCGGTTTGCGTAATGTATTGCAAACGTTCAAGGTCGAAGCAAATTATCCCAACCATCGATATACAAGTTCAGTAGGAGGATTTGTTACTCAAATACCGGTTAGTATCCATGTAAGAAGCCCTATAAGTGAGAAAGTTACCCTAATGGGCCGGTCAGGATTTACCTACAATTTTTATAATGGCGCTGAAAGCTATTCCGGCCGAACAGCCACCGCTTCTACCCAAACATGGTCGGTCGATAAACATATGGATGTTTTAACTACATTGAGTGCAGGCTATTTTGGCGAGTTTGGTGTTATATTACCCCGAGTGACTCCCGGTGCTGAATTACAATGGGCCATAAGTTACCATGGTATTCCTCAAAGTGTAATGGAAGGTGAGTTGGTGCACACCAGTGAAACCGGGAAAGTGGAAGATTATTATTACCATGCTCAGGGCAACTATATGGCTTTGGAGGTGAGTTATCATTATAATCTTAAAACAGGGCTTAAAGCAGAGAAAGAACATATGCCGGCTCATCAGTCGGTTTATTTAGAGATAGGAGGAGCAGGCGGCTTTTATTCGGTAAATTATGATCACATATTTTTTAATAAACGTTTTTTCAAGGGGGGAGCTCGATTAGGACTGGAGTTTATTCCGCAATCAGTAGCCTCTGATTTACCCGATGTTGGGGTACCGTTATCATTAAACGGTTTGCTCTTTGAAACGCATGATCATCATATAGAAGTGGGATTGGGCCAGACGATCACTACAAGTAACAGTATTGATGTATCGGTAACCAAAGCTACTTATAAGCGACAATTAACTTTAAGTGCTACAAGCTTTATTGGTTATCGGTATCAACAAAACCAAGGAGGATTTTTATTTCGGGGCGGTTATAGTCCTTTGTGGATTAATTATGACCAAGTAAATCATTGGCTGGGGATCAGCTTTGGTACCTCTTTTTAAAAAAAGAATATAAGTCAGGTAGTATAAAGTTAATCAATTGGAGGGGGGTCTTATTAAGAATCCTTTTTGCGGCGCTCCATTTCATCACGCACTAAGATGGCTGTTTCGTAATCTTCCTTTTCCAATTCATAACCCAAATCATTCATATTGTTTTTAATAATATGAAATAAAGCGTCTTTATCAACTTGTTTATCTGTATCGTCTTCAGCGACCATATCAAGA
>CAZIGO010000328.1:0-2179 GCA_964538595.1 uncultured Chitinophagales bacterium
GTGCGGGGATTAGGCTTGATTCCTTTAACGCTTTGTCCTCATTATGATGGAGAAGACCGCCAGCAATATTTCCATAATATGATATTCAAGAAGGGACATACTGGTGTAGCTCTTGATGATAACTGTGCATTAATCATAAGAAACAATAAATACCGTATCCAATCCTCTCAACCCAATGCCCAAGCCTACAAAGTTATTAAGTATAAAGGAAAAATATATCAGACTACTCTTCCTGCTACAACTCGATATCGCCCCCTGGAAGAATTGACTTATAAATATCATTTATTTGCGCTACAAGAGTAATAATTCAGACGCCAATTACATCATAATGGGCATTTTCCTTATGGGCAGTATTCTCGACATATTCTATAACTTTATCGGCTATATTGAGTCCGGTACCGGCTTCAATACCTTTTAAGCCCGGTGAAGAGTTAACTTCTAAAACAAGAGGTCCCCGGGGAGACTGTACCATATCCACGCCAGCTACTGATAATCCTAATGCTTTAGCCGCCCGCCGGGCCGTCTCCTTTTCTTTTTCACTTAGTTTAATTTTTTCAATCGTACCTCCGCGATGTAAATTGGAACGGAAGTCGTCCTCTTTCCCTTGTCTTTTAAAAGCTCCTACAACTTGGCCATCTATAACAAAAGCTCTTATATCCGCTCCTTTTGCCTCCCCCACAAACTCTTGGATAAGAATTTTTTCTTTTAAACCATAAAAAGCTTCAATGACTGATTTGGCAGCTTTACGGGTTTCTGCCAAAATCACTCCTGAACCCTGAGTTCCTGATAACAGCTTAATAATAAGAGGGGTGCCTGCTACAGAATCGATTAAGGTATCCACTTCACGGGATCGATTGGCAAAAACTGTCTTTGGGATACCTACTCCCCGTCGAGATAAAATTTGGTAACTCCGTAATTTATCACGAGAACGGGATACAGCTTGAGATCTATTAGCTGTAAAAACCGATTGCATCTCAAATTGTCGTAATACAGCTGTCCCATAGAAGGTGACCGAAGCTCCAATCCGGGGAATAACTGCATCTACATTTTCTACCAGATCTCCTTTATAATAAACATGAGGTTTATCCTCTTCTACCGCAATAGAACATCGGAGATGATCCATTACGAGAGGGGTATGGCCTCTTTCCTTAGTAGCCTCCACCAAGCGTTTAGTAGAATGGATTCGCTTGCTTCTCGATAATATAACTATACGCATAATTACAGCTTATTTTTTTTCTTGTATTTATAAGAAAGATTTTTTTTGTTCACATCTACAACAAAACCATGCTGTAGTAACTTACGTCCTAAAAGCGCGGGAAATTTCATATCAGCACGATTAGTAAGGGTAAAATCAGTTTTAAAGGATCTGCCGAACAACCGAATTGTAAGATTTACTACAAACCGTCGTTCTTTTTCACCAGAAGAACTCTTGACTTCCGTTTCAGTAAAATCTTTTACACAAAACTTTTTTTCCTGATATTGAGGGTGTTCAGGATCTAACAAATTAAATGCCACCATTTCTCTACCCTCTTCCTCTATTTTACCAATATTAGTGCAATGTAATGAACAACTATAAGCACCGGTATCAATTTTTGCTTCTAAATTATACAATTCCAAAAAAGGAATATCTATACGATCCAGTCGACCAATCACAATTTTTTCGTATTTTTTCTTTTTAGACATCGACTTACTGTCTTTTCCTTTAAAAGGGTGCTTGTATACGTTTCAAAAATATAAAAAAACCAAAGGCTTTTTCAGTCATCATTACAAGTCTATAGGGACAGTATTAGTACTTGTACTCCTTTTCTTATTTACTATTATCCCACGCTTTGGGGATCCCACTTCCTGTCCAAAAAATACTAAAGTAGAGATCTATGTAGTACAACACCGTTATCACACTGCCCTTGTTATTCCTACTTCCTATTTAAGTGTACTTCCTAACAAAAAACCATTTACTGAAATAGCTTGGGGAGATAAAGGCTATTATATGGAAACCAGTAATATAAGCAATGCAATACCTGCTCTATTATGGCCCACTCCTTCAGTATTGCATGTTGTTCAGTTTTCCGATAACCCCTCCCATTATTTTCAAAACTCTCCCGTGACCAAACTCCAAGTATGTAACCCTGGCCGCCAAAGAATGGGGCACTTCATCCACCATAGATTCGCTAAAAGCACC
>CAZIGO010000328.1:2189-2495 GCA_964538595.1 uncultured Chitinophagales bacterium
GAATTAGATTCTATTTTAGATGAGGCTGAAAATGCTAAAAACACCCAAGAAAAAACACAAGTCTATCAAACCGGTTATTATAAAAACTCCTATTTTTATGCAGCCGCTCCTCAATATCATTTGCTATACAACTGTAACAACTGGACGTCTGAAGTTTTAAGAAAAGGAGGTTTTACTACGGCCTGGTGGTGTGGATTCCCCTTTAGTGTTTACCTCTACTTAAATTAAACACTAAATCAAGCCCTCCTTTATTGATAACTATATTTTACAGCTAAGGTGTTTTTAGTATCTTTATGCTTTTCTAAA
>CAZIGO010000329.1:0-1507 GCA_964538595.1 uncultured Chitinophagales bacterium
TGTTTAACTTTTAAAAGGCTATGTAACATAGTTCATCACCATTTTTAATATAAGTATTACAGATAATTCATTATATCAACAACTAAATTTGCGGTTTAGCCATTTTTTGTCCCTTAATCATCAAATATCGTCTTCATTATTACTGATATCATCCCTTCTTTATGAATTTGTATAAGTATTTTGTAAAATATAACAAAAAAAAAGGGAAGTCAACCATAAATGATTAACTTTCCCTTATTTGATTTACCAATAATCGCACTCACTATTTGAAACCCCGGGGAGGCATATTATATTCGTTTTTAGATATCTGGGAATACTTTTTTCGCCTATTTTGTGGGGTGATGGTTTATTTGGAAGGGCGGAAAGCCGAGGCCTCACTCCCTATTGCTATAATCCCGCAGTAATGAGGCGGTACTTCAATATAGGAGAGCGCTTTTGGTTGTTTCATAATAAAAACAAACGCTTAATCAGCAGGCGTGATCACATTCCTCATAAAAATAAATAAGCAATGAATAATAAAGAATTTGCCCGCTATTTTAAGTTATTGGCCCAATTGGCGGCTGTGCACGGAGAAGTAAAATACAAGGTAAATGCTTATGAGAATGCGGCCCGCCAGATTGAAAATTACACCGATCCTATCCATCAACTTTCTAAAAAAGAATTACAGCAGATTAAAGGGATAGGAAAAGCCATCGCCGGCAAAATTGTTGAAATACAGCAAAGCGGCACAATACAAGTGTTAGAAAATTTATTACAGCAAACCCCGCCCGGTATAATGGAGATGTTGGAATTGAAGGGGTTGGGACCGAAAACCATACAGCGCATATGGGGAGAGTTGAATATCGAAACCCTGGATGAGTTGGCGAAGGCGTGCCGGTCTCACGAACTTTCTACCTTGAAAGGGATAGGCAAAAAAACTGAAAAGAAAATTTTAAAAGCACTGGAATTCCGTCAGAAGAACCGGGCAAAGATGCGGGGAGCAGCGGGCCAACTTCAAGCCACCCAATGGGCAGAAAAATGGAGTAATGACGGCGTTAAGATAGCAATTGCCGGGCAAGTGCGACGAAAATGCCCGGTGGTAGATGAGATTTTATTCTTGGTCGGGGATATAGAGGAAGAGGCCTTACAACAACAAATAAGGGAAAAGCTGGATATGGCTGAGGAGGAGATCCGGCCCCATCAGCGACTGGGGTTGAAAGGGTTGCAGTGCTTTCCCTTTGCAGGAGCGTTGCCCGTGACTTTCTTAATTACCGCTCCGGACTATTTCGCGTATCATTTATTTTTACTAACCGGCAGTCGGAGCCATGTTACCGCGCTGCAAGAAAATTATGAGGTGCCTGAACAAGTTCCCACAGAAAAAGAGCTCTATACAACACTAAACCTCCCTTATATCCCACCTCCTTATCGAGAGACAGGGGAAGAAGTGATACAAGCAAAAAAGGGTAACTTCCCCGACCTGGTCACTCAGCAGGATATAAAAGGAATTATCCATGCTCATACTACTTAT
>CAZIGO010000329.1:1569-2489 GCA_964538595.1 uncultured Chitinophagales bacterium
GAATATTTGGGGATAAGTGATCATTCTCAGTCCGCCTATTATGCAAATGGGCTGTCCCCGGAGCAATTGGAGCAGCAAAGAAAAGCGATAAATACATTAAATCATACAATGGAAGATTTTACGGTATGGGCAGGCGTGGAATCCGATATTTTACGGGAAGGTCAACTGGATTATGATGATGAAATATTGGCAAAGTTGGACTTTGTAATAGCATCGATCCACAGTGGTTTTAATATGAGTAAAAAAGAGGCCACAGAACGATTGATAAAAGCTATTGAGAATAAACATACCCATATTCTGGGGCATCCTACCGGACGATTACTGTTGATTCGCGAAGGCTATCCCGTAGATCATAAAAAAATTATCAAGGCTTGTGCCCAAAGTAACGTAGCGATAGAAATTAATGCAAATCCAAAACGGCTGGACCTGGATTGGCAGTGGCTCCCTTATGCTATTGAACAGGAAGTAATGATCAGTATCAATCCCGATGCGCATAGTTATGACGGTATTCATGATGTGACATATGGCGTGTATACAGGACAAAAAGGAGGGTTGCCCAAATCCTTGACATTAAATCATTTTAGTACGGAAGCTTTACAACATTACTTTTCCTATAAAGAGCGACCACAATTTGCATAAGAAAAGCTAAAATCTTATTTTAGTGCTAAATTTGAAGTTTTCATAAAAAATTTTTCTTATGAATGATCAGGTAAAAGTTTTATCGTTAGCTGTAATAGCCGTAGCTCTTGTCGTTCAAACTGTTTTAGATATCGCCACACTTGGCAGTGATAATACAGCCCAAACCAATCAAGCGGTAACCAATCAATCTACTTCGCCCAATAAGGCAAATAATGCTCAACAGCCCCAGTCTCCTAAGATGAAAGCTCAAAAGAAGTTGCAACAGCAAAAGAAAGAGCAAC
>CAZIGO010000330.1:0-1468 GCA_964538595.1 uncultured Chitinophagales bacterium
TGCGTTTATACAACTGTAGCCCTACCCATCCGTTTTCCCTTTATTATCAGTACTTTCACGTTCCATAATAGCGTCTAAAGGGCTGGTTACATTTGCAAGACTTTGCTGACTTACCTTGACATAAACGGCCGTGGTCTTCGGGGATCGGTGCCCCAGCAAACGCTGGATATACATAATATCCGTCCCCTGTTCCAGCAAATGCGTGGCAAAAGAATGTCGCAGCATGTGCGGGGTCACTCGTTGCTCAACACCCGCTTTCCGGGTCGCCTTCCGCAATACAGCCCGCACACTGCTCGTACTATACGACTTCCGGTGTGGACCTTCAAACAGCCAATAGTTAGGCTTATACTCAGACAAATAACGCTCCAAAATGTCAGCTGCTTTGTCAGCTAATAAGGTCGTCCGGTCTTTCTTCCCTTTTCCCCCTCTCACAAATATAATATTTTTGTCATAATTAATGTCATGCTTTCGCAAGCCGACCAACTCACTGACACGAAGCCCCGAAGAGTAGAGAACAGTGAGAAGAGCCCGGTGTTTGAGGTTAGAAAGCGCATGGAGTATATGCATAACAGTCGCTTCCGGAAGTACCTTCGGTAAGGTCCGTTTTTTGCGCGGCCGCTCAATATAATAGGTCTGGCGATCCCGGCCCAACACCTGCTCATAATAAAACTTAATAGCATTGATGGCCTGATTCTGGTAAGAACGCGATACTCTTCGCTGCTCCACAAGATAGACCAGGTAACGCTCGATCTCCTTTTGGGTAATATTTTTTAACGATTTTTTCGGGTAGTAATTGATAAACTCCCGGAGCATCGAAGTATACGTGCGAATCGTGTTTTTACTGTACCGCTTCATCGTTAACTTTTTGATAAAGGAGGCCGGGCAATCCCGCTTAGGCTTCACTTCTTCCCTTTGTTGAGAAGAAAAAGAGGATGATTGTCTGTGGTTGAAAAACTCTTCCTTGTCAACCCAAGCCTTCCCTTTAAAAGCTTGGAAAATGCGTTTCAGATTGGTCGGATTATTAGTCAAGTACCAACACTTATTCGCCTGGCTCCATTGGGCATTGATCGACTTAACCACCGTAATCAATTCCTCATCATACGGGAATACCAACCCAATACGGGACGCCCCACGATGATACAGTCGTTTGAGATGGACCACTTTATGATAAGACATATTAAATTTAAAACTACTAAAAAGTAATAATAATTAGTAATCATGAGCTTATGAAGTTAACCTCCACGACAACCGAAGAGGCACGGCCAAAAATGTATAACGCTGCTCTTCAAAATCCATTAATAATCTACCCTTGAGTAAAAAAACTCAATAGTTCTTTTAAGGATCTCGCTTTTTTTGAACAAAAAGAAATACCCGCCTTTTATCAACGCTAAATCAGAAACCATTGACCAAAAGTCTACCTTTCGAAAATCTTTCGAGCAACGTCGTTGCCTTGTAATAGCCGATGGCT
>CAZIGO010000330.1:1478-2485 GCA_964538595.1 uncultured Chitinophagales bacterium
ATTACAAAAGAGGGGGAGCCATTATTTGCTATGAACGGCATCTGGCGACAATGGACCGACACCAACACCGGCGAGGTAACATCTTCCTTTGCAATTATCACCACCACTCTCAACAGATTTATGGAGTCGATACAAAATCCCATACCGGTAATACTGTCCACTGCCGAAGAATCCACTTGGCCAAAAATCAATAAGACAAAAAGAACACTACTCCGACCTAATGAAGACCCATTAACAGCTTATCAAGTTCCTAAGAAGGTAAATTCTCCCGCTAACAATACGGCAGACGTCATACAGCCGGTAAGCGGCCGCGAAGGTCGGCTGTTTTAATTATCTGATAAATAACCCACAAATACTATACGCTTCACCTAATAATTTGCTTTTTACCATATAATTTGTTAGGGTATAATAAAAAGTATGATCATCGGCTACCGCTATTATTTTTTTCTATCCTGCCGGGGTATATTGCCCATTATCCTATTGCTTTTTACCTTTTCCACCTATGCTTTTGACGAAACGTACTTTGTCGCTAACAAAGGACAAGTGCCCCAAGCTGGTCAATATTTTACGGTTCCCGGTCATATAACAGTTTACAAAGATAAAATACAGGTAAAAGGAGTAACATTTTATTTTGCCAATAGCCAAGGAGCTAAACAACTGTTCCCGGCTGAAGCGGTAGATACGCGATTTAATTTTTTCCTGAGTAATAATACTGAACGCTGGACTACCGACCTCAAAGGATATAAGAAGATTATTCTCAAAGAGATTTACCCTTCCATTGATTTAATGTTAACAGGGTTGCATCAAAACAGTTTAGAATTTCAATGGAAAGTGAAGGCAGGAGGAGATCCTTCCGACATAAAGATGAAACTAAAAGGAGAGCAGAACACTTTGGAAAAAACAGCCGGCAAAGTTGCTGTACGACGAAATGGAACCCCCTTATTTTATATCAACTACTTACAAGCATTCCAAGGAGCACAAACTGTAAAAACCGATTACCAGGTAAC
>CAZIGO010000331.1:0-2483 GCA_964538595.1 uncultured Chitinophagales bacterium
AGTGGGTGACTACCTTGCTGTTTTTGGACTGATAATATTTGGTGCCGGCTCCCTTAATGACTTTATCCTGGTGCAATTGGCGTAACTCCATATCTATACTCAACCGCTTGAGTTTTTGTGTGGGCCCCAAGGCCGTGGTAAAAGCCAACAAAAATACTAAGAAGCTCCCTAATACTTTATATGTATGGCCCGTTGATATCATTACTAATATTTTAGCTGGCGGACTTCGTCTCAATTTTTCGATTAATCTTCTTCACCAATCGCTGCAATACCTTACCCGGTCCAACCTCAATAAAATTATCGCCTCCATCCTCAATCATAGCTTCTACCGACTGCAGCCACTTGACCGGCGAGGTCAATTGTTTTAGTAAATTTTCTTTGATCTCCTCAGGTTTAATGCTAGGGCTAGCCGTCACATTCTGGTAAACCGGGCAAACCGGCATATTAAAATCTGTTGATTCAATAGCCTGAGAGAGCTCCTCTTGGGCGGGTTTCATTAAGGGAGAGTGAAAGGCTCCTCCTACCTTCAATTTGATAGCTCTTTTGGCACCTGCTTCCTTCAACTGCTCTATTGCTTTATCAATCCCTTCATGACTGCCGGAAATCACAATCTGATTCGGGGAGTTGTAATTGGCCGGGACCACCACTTCGTCAATATTATTACATATTTCTTCGATCACTTTTACATCCGCCCCCAATATAGCAGCCATTGTAGAGGGATTCTTTTCACAAGCCTTTTGCATCGCTTGGGCCCGTTGAGCCACCAGTTGGAGTCCATCTTCAAAAGTGAGCGCCTCATTAGCTACCAATGCTGAAAACTCGCCCAACGAGTGACCGGCCACCATATCGGGTTTAAAGCCTTTTCCCATTTTTTTAGCTAAAATAACAGAATGTAAAAATATAGCCGGCTGCGTGACTTTGGTCTGTTTGAGCTCCTCTTCTGTTCCTTCAAACATTACATCGGTAATACGAAAGCCCAAAACCTCATTGGCTTGCTCAAATAATTCTTTCGCTTTATCAGAAGATTCATATAACTCCTGCCCCATTCCAACATGCTGGGCGCCTTGGCCGGGAAAAATATATGCTTGCATAATTTAATGATTTTAGGCAAAGATAATGTTTGTTGGAGACTTCACAAATAAACAAAAACAAATTATCGTAACAATTTTAATGTGCTAAGTTGGCCGAAATCAAGTCGATAAATTCGTTTCGGGTCGGTTCTTTTTCAAACTCACCGGTAAAAGCGGAGGTGGTAGCGATTGAGTTTTGCTTTTCTATCCCCCGCATCATCATACATAAGTGGCGGGCTTCAATGACCACAGCTACTCCTAAGGGGTTAAGCGTATCGTTAATACTATCCCGGATTTGGCAAGTCAATCGTTCTTGTACTTGTAAACGACGGGAATAAGCTTCTGCCACTCGAGCAATTTTACTGAGGCCTACTATATGTCCATTCGGGATATAAGCCACATGAGCTTTCCCGAAAAATGGTAAGATATGATGCTCGCATAACGAATAAATTTCAATATCCTTAACGATCACCATTTCGCTGTATTGCTCATCAAACTTGGCTTGTTCCAAAATAGAAGCCGGATCCAAATGGTAGCCGTGTGTAAAAAACTGCATGGCTTTAGCGGCACGCTCCGGGGTTTCCTGCAATCCTTCTCGTCCCGGATCCTCCCCTATTTCCTTAAGGATCCCCTTGTAATATTCACGCATTTGGTCAACCGTATCCTCATTGAATTGATCGAGGCGTTGATATCCTTTATTCGAAGTATCAGTCGAAACTTTTACCATAATATTCGATTTTTATTCGCCATAGTAGTCGGCAAAAAACTTGTGTGTTTCCCACAGCCGAATCCGGTGTAATTGAGCTCCCTCGATATGGGGTACCAACTCATTCCAGATGGCTTTGATAAAATTTTCTACAGTGGGAATACAATCTTTCATAAAATCCACATCTTTGTTCAAATTTTTATGATCCACTTTTTCCACAATGTGGCGGTCCATTAACTCTCCAAGTGTTTTACTGTTCATCACAAAGCCCGTATCGGGATCCGGTTCTCCTTTCACCGTCACATATAGATCGAAATTATGCCCATGAAAATTGGGGCTCGCACACTTCCCGAATACTTCCCGGTTTTGTTGCTCCGTCCAATCGGGGTTATAGAGCTTGTGAGCAGCGTTAAAGTGAGCTTTTCGCGTAATATATATCATAATATGCCGGGCTTGGCTCACACAAATATAACAATAAAACGCCTTTTCTTATATTTGAAGGAAACTCGACTCTATGAATCTACTTTTTGTAGCAGCTACTCCCTTCGAGGCTAAAAGGTGCTTGTCGTCCGTGGCCCCTCATACCTCTTTCATCAAAGAACACACCTCCCTGGTTCACCAAAATTTAAAGATCGATGTGCTAACCACAGGCGTCGGCAGTGCTGCTACAGCCTTTCACTTAGGCCGATACTTAGAAGATAGCCTGT
>CAZIGO010000332.1:0-2440 GCA_964538595.1 uncultured Chitinophagales bacterium
CCGCACGCGTATATAAGACCATTGTGACTCCGGCTGATAATAATACATAGAATCACTGTGCCCATAAAGAAACCAACATAAGGCGCCGGCACTTAACCCACAACAAACAGTACCAGCTTTAAAAGCCTTTTTAAGTAAAGGAGCGACCCCTAAGTGTCGCCAGCGTCGCATCATTTTAAGCGTGTTTCCGCCTCCTACATAAATCAAGTTAGCTTCTTTTATACGTTGTTTTATTTCTGAATAAGTGGGAGGATTTTTCAGTAAATAGAGCACTTCCGTTTCACAGCCCAGCTCATTTTTATAGATCTTGTTGAAGGTATCTGTATAATCAGTATCATCATAACTGGCGGTTGGTATAAATAGGGCTTTCGGTTGGGGACTATCCGTAAACTGTTTTATTGATTTATCGATAGGAAGAGTATCTCCTAAACCGAGCTTCCCCCCGCCAATGGCTACAATGATATTATTCATGTTTAGTGGATTTTTTTTGTAGGTGATAAGCGATAAAATAACCGATTGCTATACCGATAGTGTTTAGTATAATATCATCAATGTCAGCCGTACGTATGCCACCTAGTAAATACTGTAAACTTTCAGTGATAAATGTAATTACTACTCCAAGACCTATTATTCGCCAGAAAGAATTAAAAAAAGAAGAAATAAGGGGGAGTTGTAATCCAAAAGGGATAAATAAAGCAATATTACCTGCTATATTGATCAAAGAGAAAATGGAGGAAGGATAAAAATATAATTGGTAAAGAGTATAGAAGGGATAATAGTTGATTGAACTGGTTTCATTTTCTAAGGGGAGAAATAAAATGATCATTAGTAACCCGCAATACATTATAAATAACAGCCGTAAAGCTTGCAGATAAGTGTAAAATCTTTCATTTGAGGAACCAGGAGTCAATCTTCTGTTTTAATTAATTTATTTTTGGTTTTAGGTAATCGGCCATTTTTGGGAGTACGTAAATATTGGGTCAATTTTTTTAAAGGTTTTAGAGTAAGCGTCCAGAATTTGGGTTTTAGGTCATTGTATTCCCATGCTTTTCGATCTTCCCAATTAGCTTTTAAACGGTTGATAATACTACTATTACTGTTACCCCCCGTACGCATTTTAACCAATACTTGGGGGATATAGGTAGTTGAAATTTCATATTTGTGTAAGAAACGTAACATCAATTCATAGTCTGCGGCATTTTTTAAACGGGTGTCGAATTTGCCGTATTTGTCAAAGACCCATTTTTTTACGAAAAAAGTAGGATGAGGAGGCATCCAGCCTGAATAAAAAATCCCGCGGTAATAGGGGCCTGATTTCCAAAAACGAACAATTTTATCCGGGTTTTTGGGCGCAACATATACTAAGTCTCCATACACACTATCTACATTTTTTTCTTGCATTTGCCGAACCACTTTCTCTATCACGAACTCATTGACATAAAAGTCATCACTGTTTAAGATACCTATTACATCCCCCGTAGCAGCTTTAAGACCTTTATTCATTGCATCAAAGATACCATCATCATTTTCAGAAATGATTTTGGATATTTTTGACTTATAATTACGTATACGCTCCAATGTACCATCTGTAGAAGATCCATCGACAATAATATATTCTATATTGGAATATGTTTGTTGAAGTACACTCTTGATAGCTGATTCAATGGTTTCAGCATTATTAAATACAGGTGTAATAATTGAAACTTTCATTCTCTTAATGCTCTGTAGATGATTGGTGGGCTGGAATGAACTAAACTATAAAATTTAAGGTTATTTCGAAAAAATTAGTATGTTCATTTACTTTTATACACTTACTTTATTAAAATTAAACATTCTTTTATAAAGTTACTAATCTTTAATGGTGAATTAAGTATCTGTCAATTTATAGTTTATTGTAGTATTGACAGTTGTTTTATAGAATTTGTAAGATTTATATTGTTTTTTAATAATGTTGCGATTTATTTATCAATAAAGATATGCTCCTATGGATTATTTTATTCATGATACTGCAGTAGTGGATAAAGGCGCCAGTATTGGAAAAGGGACCAAAGTTTGGCACTTTTGCCATCTTTTTCCCGAATGTGTAATTGGGCCGAATTGTGTGATAGGACAAAATTGTGTTATCTTTGACCACGTGAAATTGGGCGAAAATGTGCATGTGCAGAATAATGTTTCTATTTATACAGGAGTAGTTTGTGAAGACCATGTCTTTTTAGGTCCTTCTATGGTATTTACAAATATGACTAATCCGAGGAGTGAAATTGATCGTTCTGATCAATTTGAGGAAACTCGGGTGAAACAGGGAGCTAGTATAGGGGCCAATGCGACGGTAATTTGTGGAAATGTTATTGGTCGTTATGCCATGGTAGGAGCTGGTAGCGTTGTAACTCGCTCCGTCCCGGACTACGGGTTAGTTATGGGAAATCCGGCCCGTCAAGCT
>CAZIGO010000333.1:0-2438 GCA_964538595.1 uncultured Chitinophagales bacterium
AAGTCCACTTTCCATTCATCCAAGTCGATGGGATAGTGGCCGACCGCCTGTACGGTGTCAGAGTGAAAGTAGGCATTGTATTGATCACATAGACTGCCTACTTTTTCAATATCCAGTAAGTTACCAATCTCATTGTTAGCATACATTAATGATACCAATACTGGTCCTTGTAGTTCGTGCAACTGTTTTTCCAGGTCGTTGAGGTCGATATGTCCGTTTTCGTCAAAATTAACATAATGGACTTTAACGGATTTTTCTTCGGCAAGGTGTTGTACAGGATCCAATACACAATGGTGTTCCAGGGTTGAACTAATGATATGTTTTACGCCCAGATCCTCTATGGAACGATAGAGCACCATATTATTGGCTTCGGTACCGCAAGAAGTGAAGAATATATCTGTTGTATTGGCATGTAGATGGTCAGCAATAGTTTGGCGTGCTTTTTCTATAGCATTACGGGGTTTACGACCGAACCCGTGCAATGAGGAAGGATTTCCATAGTGATCTTGCATATAGGGGAGCATCGCCTCCAACACTTCTTTTTGTAGGGGAGTAGTAGCTGCATTGTCTAAATATACATCCATAGCCAATCGTTTGGTTGCCAGAGTTTCCAAGTTAACAATTTTGATTGAAAAAATCCAGTCCTATTGTTCTCACACGGCCGGAGTAGGGGATTGACAAGGGATCGGAAGTGTTTATCTTAAATGTCCTATATAGTTGATAAAACTTTTATATTTGTACCCATGCAAGCGCATTTTCTTTATATCATGCGTTACCCAAAAGAGTGGAAAGAGAAAATAGTACTATCCCTTATTATAGTTTTTGTCCAAGGAACAGTATTACAAGGACAGGAGGTATTAACAGGCAGTTTATGGAAGAAACAAGGATTATCGACTCTTCTTTTCTGGTCATCACAAATAGAAAGAAATGATGCTGCTTTCTTCCCTACCTATTTGAAACGGAACGGAGATCGTTATGGAGACAGTATATATTATCCCGGTATGCAAGCTCGCCACGTCTTTAGTTATGCAACGGGATATTTATTGAGTGGACGTTCGCGCTATTTGCAACAGGCTCAATCTACAGCTGACGCGATAGTAGAAAAAGGGTGGGACAAAGAATACGGCGGTTGGTATGATGCGGTTGATAAACAAGGCCGACCCAGGCAATCAACCAAAGATTTATTTATGCAGACCTATGCTATTACTGGCCTGTCCCTACTTTATATAACTACATTAAACGTTTCGCTGGGTTACTATATTGATCGTTCTATTAACCTGTTGGAGAAGCAGGCACTTGATAGCTCAGCAGGAGGGTATTACCGGACACTTTACCGTGATTTGTCTGTTAAAAATCGAACCAAAGAATTTACCCCTAATATAGCCCCTTTATCGGGTTACTTGATGTATCTTTATCCTGTTCTTCGGAAGGAGGAGTATATCCGTCAGGTACAACGGCAACTCCGTTTAGCCCATCGTTATTTACGAGACTCCCATAAAAAGTGGGTCAGAGAGAGCTTTACGGCAGACTGGGAACCGTTGCCGAAAAAGAATCGCCGGGTTAATGTAGGACATAACATTGAAGTAGTTTGGTTATTATTAAGGGCCTATGTATTGACGAAAAAAACAACCTATAAAAAGCGGGCTTTAGCCCTGTATCAAAAGTTAAAACGTCATGCTTTTAATGCCCGCCAAGGTGTTTGGTATAATAAATTGCGCTTAGGTACGTCCAAAGTTATAGATTCTACCTCCTCCTGGTGGGTGCAAGCTTATGGTAATATGTGTCAACTTTATTTGTACCGGGTGACGGACAAAGCTAAGTACCTGGAACAATTTACAAAAGGAGCTCGATTTTGGAACAAATATTTTGTCGATGATCGGTATGGAGGAACGTATTTAAAGGTAAATACCAAAGGGGAATTGATCAAAGACGATAAAGCGGTGCGCTCTAAAACCAGTTACCATGCAATGGAACATGCCTTTCTCAATTATTTGTATGTCACGTTATGGGTTGAAGAAGCCTCTGTCCAATTGCATTATCGAATAAGGGTCTATATTATCATTTTCTAATTTGTTGTAAAAAAGTTTCTTTTCTTCCTCTGAAGGGGGCCAATTATCAAATTGACTAATATATTTATCCACTTTTTCTTTCTCGGATTCAGTAAGATTATTAGGTTGTCCACCTTCTTGGTGCTTTTGAGGCCTACTTATATCTTCCTTTTTTTCTTCTTTTACCACCTTCTTCATAAGATTAAAAGCCCCTTCTTTATCCCCACTTTCAACTATTTCTTCTACATCTTCAGGGAAGATATATTCGTTTGATTTCATTGTTCCTTTAGACTCTCCACTTTTCCTATCCACTAGTTCTATATCTTCTTTATCACTTTCTCCTTCTGGGCTTCCACCTTCAGCGTGTTGTCCCTTAACAAACTTTCCTTC
>CAZIGO010000334.1:0-2432 GCA_964538595.1 uncultured Chitinophagales bacterium
ATATATTCTTTTGATCGTTTGGTATAAAAAGCTTGGATCCCTCCTACTACGTTCCAATTCAAATTTCTTATTAAGGGAACTTTATTAAAAATAAAACCATTGAAATGATGCTGATAATGCGCTTCGGCAAACTTTTGGACTGTACTGGAAGTATAATAATCCAGTAGCTGAAATTTATTCAAATAATTATCAGCAAAAATTGTTTGGTTACCCCCAAAATGATAGTAGTCCATCAGATAGGTCTGATCACTATTAATAAATGTTCCCCCCTTCAGTGCATAAGAGCCATAACCCAACAAATTATAATCCATCCGATCTTTTACCTTTCCACTTACAAAATCAAAATTGACTGCACTGTTAAATACATCTTCTACTCCTTTACGATAACGAAATACCAATTTAGGATACTTTGAGCCCAAGCGAATTTTTTGCTCCGGAAGCGAAATATATTTTTGCGCAAATTTTACCTGTAGGGCCATATTGATCGTAAAAGCTTCATGCGTATTAAAAGGAGATTGATCAGAGAAATTAGGGTGGACAGGTTGATTACTCGTAAAATGTTTATCTTCATATTCTATCCATTTATTTTCTGTAGTATTTTGTAAAGCTTCACGTTTACTATACTTCATAATTATAGCTGGTTCAAGCCCATTAACAACTTCATCGCTATATCCTACTTTGCCATAGGTTTCCCGGTACACCTTCATATGATTTTCTTCCCCTAACAAGGTATATAAAGTATTGACGAAGGGGCTGATCGGTTCATAATCATTAAATTGGCGTACGGTCTTTCCCGCTCCAATACTCCAGGCTCCTCGTCCCAAAGTAGCTCCTCCACTCAGCATATTATTGCTAAAGCCATACCGCAAATAAGTGTCTCCATATATCATAGGTTTATCTCTTTCTTCAAACCATTTATGGAACGAAATATCCAGGTCAAACACCCAACCTTCTACTGTATTATATTGAACTGTTGAAATAAGGGGATCTACTTCGATATTAAAATTGTAATAACTTCTTTGATATTCATATCCCCAAAATAAGATATCGCCTACCGAGGGTTTGTTCTCTTTCGCATCGATGGAGTCTAAATATTCTTGAGAGGAGCGTACTTCCTGAAGACTATCTTTAATTTTGTAATCCATTTTTTCCTCTGCCATCAACTTAACAGGTCGGTTTTTGGCCCAATAAAGTGAGTCGCGTTGGGTAGCTTCTTCTTCCACTTTTAAGATCTCATTGTTAAACTTTTTATCTTTTACGTTGGGTTGAAGATCATACTTAGAATACATTCCCATATATTGTCCATTGAAATCAAACCCAAACATATTAAATGCAAAAGTAAACTTTTGACTAAATACCCGCCAAATCGAATCATTGACCGGTACATAATTTTGCTTTACTGATACCGTATCAAATATTTCGATCCCTCTTTTTTGCGTCACAAAAAGATCGACGCTATGAATACGCCATGAGGAATCCGTTATATAAATAAATCCTTGGAAAACAGGATCATGAGAACGCTTGGGGATCACCTTTATTTTATTGATCGTTTCCCCATGTTCCGTGAACTTTCCCTTTAACCGGTAATCATAGTAAAATAAGGCATTATTAGCAATGGGGGACACAATACCGCGAGGGGCTACCCGCCTAAAATCCAACATATTTTCATAAAAGCTGAACTGCCTGTTAAATATAAAGTTGAAACTGATCCCTTGATTACTGCCACTGACCTTCGATGATATCATCTCTTCATGTTTCTTATTCGGGTGTTTATAATAAAGCTTGGAAACGGATTCGGAAAGGTACACCAATCCTTCTCGTGAAGAGTCAATTTCAATGCGGTCCGCTAAATAGTTCTGCGGAACTTCGTTCATCCGCACTTTTCCTTTAGCATATACGCGACAGGAATATTCTTTTACTTTATTCAAATAATACTTACGGTGCTCAATCGCATTTCGAATAATATCATAGGCCGGATCTTCGCCGGGTGTTACTACAACCTCTGATAGCTGTACACTGCCGGGCAACAAAGTAGCATTGAGCTGTACCTCTTCTCCTGCCTTTACCTGAACCTTTTTTTTCTCCATCTTATACCCGATATGTTTAAAGACAATAGTATAGGTGCCGGGAGGAAGATTTAATTCGTATTCTCCCTCGGGGTTGGTCGTCGTACCCTGGGTAGTTCCTTTTACATAAACATTAGCAAAGGACAGCGGTTGATCTTTATTATCTGTAACTTGACCCGTTACGGTAATATCCTGCGCCAAGCTCCCCTCTCCTATTATCATTATCAGCAAAAAAATGATATAGCTCACAGTTAACTTCATAAAGATATATCTACAAGGTTCAAAGTTAACGATTTATCGCTATTTAGAGGAAATAAACGCTATAAGGAATAGGAGGTGAAGGTAGTAAAAAGGAAAAGAGCGGGG
>CAZIGO010000335.1:0-2431 GCA_964538595.1 uncultured Chitinophagales bacterium
GTAATTCTTTTAAAAAGGTCATTCCCTTACATTTTATAGTATAGTTAAGCTAAAACTACTGTAATTATTATTATATCTTATTACAACAAAATACATATTTAACTTATTTTAAATTCTAAATTAGGTGAATTTAGAGGAAAGGGAAAACTGTAAAATATCAAAAAACAGAAATATCTTACGCTTGTAATTTAACTATCATTGAATGACCACCGTACCGAGGAAATCGCAAATTTTTCTTTGAAGAGTTTGTAATTGCTGAAATTCTTTAAGCAGTGTTTCCTGTTGACTTTCATCTGATTGTTTAAGATCTTCCTTTATTTGTTCAATATCCTTTTGCACTTTACGCAACTTGAGGTGTGCCACCACCCGATATACATCTTTTTTATAAAAACTTTCTTTATCCTTTACGATGATATCATGTTTTTCATACCAATTTTTACTTAAGGAATGAGGAGAGGTAGTTATATCAATAGCTAACCGGCGCAATGTTTTATCCTCATGATGTAAAAAATGTTTCTCTTTTAATATGCGCCCTTGTTTATAATTATTTCTTACTTCTTCAAAAAACTGTTGGCACTTTACATTATTTAATTCAATATCCGGTAATTCCTCCATTATATAATCGAGTACGGTGAGGTTCTCTTCGATAGGTTTATCGCCGAATTCAAGTATAACACGTACCAGGTCTTTTTCCTGCTGCTCCATTGAAGTGGCATAACCCTGCGGTTGCCGTGCTTTGGCATCAGGAGAACTACTTTCCTTGAGCTGACGAGCTTCTTGGCGAGCTTGACGTTCTTGCTTTTTTAAATTTTTCCGGTGCTCTTTTCGTTTTATTTTATTTAATTCACTCACTAATACCTCCTCTTCCAGCTCTAACAAATCACTGCACTCTTTAATAATTAAGGAGCGTTTAATGTGATCGGGAATTTTGGCAATGGTACGCACCACTTCTTGTATAGCATCGGCCTTACCGGTAGGATCATCTTCCACTTCCTGAAGCAATAAATTAGTTTTAAAAAGGACAAAGTCCTCTTTTTGGTCTTCTACATAATTCAAAAAATCTTTCTTTCCCACTTCATTAACGTACGAATCCGGGTCATGCCCCTCGGGAAGCATTAATACTTTTACGTTCATCCCTTGCTCTAATATTAAATCAATACCGCGAAGCGCCGCCTGCCCCCCCGCCTCATCAGCGTCAAAAATGATGGTCAATTGTTCAGCATATCGGCCTATAATTCGTATTTGCTCTCTGGTTAAGGAGGTTCCTGCAGAAGCGACAACATGCTCGACTCCCGCTTGATGTAAAGACAACACATCCGTATATCCTTCTACCATAAAACATTCCCGTTTCCGACGAATAGCTTTTTTGGCATGATAAAGCCCGTAAACGGACTGTCTCTTTTTATAAATATCCGATTCCGGGGTATTTAAATACTTGGGTAGTTTGGAATTATCCTTTAAGGTCCGGCCGGCAAAAGCTATTACTTTCCCCGATAAATTATGAATAGGGAAAATTACGCGGCCCCGGAAAAAATCAAATTCCTTATTATTCTTAGTGGAGGTTAAACCCACTTCTTTTAAATATTCCTTTTTATACTGATTATTTACCGCGGCCTGCGTAAAGTCATTGAACTCATCGGGCGCATAGCCAAGGTTGAATTTTTTTATAAGATGTTCCCGATACCCCCGCTCTTTAAAATAGGGAAGTCCCACGTTTCTTCCTTCCTCACTTTCAAACAACTGCCGGATAAAGTACTTCTTCGCAAAATTATTAACGATATACAGACTTTCCTTATGCTCCTGTTGGAGCTTCTCCTCCGGCGTCTGCTTCGTATCTTCAATTTCAATATTATATTTCTCTGCGAGGTAAGTGAGCGCCTCAGGATAATTATAGTGTTCATGCACCATCAGAAAGTTCACTACATTCCCCGCTTCGCCGCAGCCAAAACATTTATATATCCCTTTCGAGGGGGAAACTGTAAAGGAAGGCGTTTTCTCTGAATGAAAGGGGCAAAGGGCGACATAATTCACTCCCCGCTTCTTCAATGAAACGAACTCCCCAATAACTTCCTCAATTTGGGCTGTTTCCAATATTTCATTGATCGTCGTTTGCTTGATCATGGTGCTCCATCACTTTTAACCGACTATTAAATTCGATCCTACCTACTATACCGCCCCGTTATATTCTTTATTTTATTAATTTACGAAATTTTTTCTATTGTCATTTCCTCTCCTATTCTTATCAAGAAGCTTCCGGATAGCTAATACGTACATGGTGAATACTTTTAAGACGCTTCTTGAACAACTTTTTGATCGTCGTTATATCTTTAAATGTAAGATCAGCATTGATAAATTGATCCTGGTCGATTTTATGCCTTACAATATTATCCACTAAACTATCGATATCTGATTCTTCCGGATCCTTCAAGCT
>CAZIGO010000336.1:0-264 GCA_964538595.1 uncultured Chitinophagales bacterium
CATCAACAGTTACCACGGGTTTCTTATTCAAATGATGGGTTCCGTCTCCTTAAGTTCTGCTTTCCTCAATAACACGCCTATCGTAGCTATCCTTACGCCGTATGTATACGACTGGTGCCGGCGCCACAACATCGCCCCTTCCCGCCTCCTCATCCCGCTCTCCTATGCTGCCATCCTCGGCGGCACCGTCACCCTTATCGGCACCTCTACCAACCTTATTGTCAACGGACTGCTCCAGGAAAGCAACTTGCCCGGTTTTAACAT
>CAZIGO010000336.1:274-2428 GCA_964538595.1 uncultured Chitinophagales bacterium
GTCATTATCGGTATTATTTACATCCTTCTCGTCGGTCCCCGCCTCTTACCTTCCCATCAAAAATTAGTAGAAACTTTTAAGGCCCAATCACGGGAATATTTAGTAGAAACTATTGTACAGCCGGGCTCTGAACTGATCGGGGAAACGGTACAAGAGGCCGACCTCCGCCAACTGCAGGGGTTGTTCCTGGCGGAGATCATTCGGTCAGATCGTACGATCTCCCCTGCTGCTCCTTCGGTGACCATCCAAGAAGGAGACGCCCTCATCTTTGCCGGGGAGGTCGATACCATCACCGAACTCCTTAAAACCGACATGGGATTAAAAATGGCAGGGACGGAAAAAGAACATATCCAACAGCAATCCCTGAACATCGTTGAACTAGTTGTCACCCAAAATTCCGGTATTATCGGCAAAAAGTTACGAAATACCAACTTCCGCGGTAAGTATGACGGGGCGGTAGTAGCGGTTCACCGCAACGGAGAACAGCTGTCGGGCAAGATCGGTGATATCACACTTAAAGCTGGTGACCTACTATTGATTATAGCCGGGGAAGACTTCTGGAAAAGGATAGAAGAAAACCCGGGCCTTTACGCTATTTCCCAACCCCGTGAAGTAAAGCGTATCGATTTTAAAGCAGCCATTATCCTGTTGACCGGTCTTGTTTCCGCTATCCTCCTTTCAGCCCTACATATAGCACCCCTATTTCTTTCACTACTGATCCTGTTAATGGCTATACTCGTTCTGAACGTCGTCCCTTTTATAGAATTACGTAAAAGTTTCGATTTCAACCTGCTTATTATTATCGCTTTCGCCCTGACAGTCGGTAAAGCCATGATGGTATCGGGAACGGCAGAATTATTAGTAACGCACTCGGTGGGGGTACTACAGCAAATGGGACCGGTAGCGGTACTGTTCGGGATATATTTGCTAACCAATTTAATGACCGAAATTATGACGAATGTTGCTGCCGCGTCACTGGTATTGCCCCTGGCCATTAGCAGTGCTCAATCGATCGGAGCCCCTATTATGCCCTTCTCACTGGCAGTAGCCTATGCCGCTTCGGCCAGTTTTATGACTCCTATCGGGTACCAAACCAACCTGATGGTCTATGGTCCCGGTGGTTACACATTCCGGGACTTCTTTCGTATCGGTCTTCCCCTGACGCTTATTTACATGGTAACGACCGTCCTGCTGCTCAGCTATATGTACGGACTATTTTAACTAAAAAAACCTCGCTACTGCTACTGTTATTTAAATCATTTAACCTTACTCCCCTATCTCAAAATTTTGAAGGAGGAAAAAACAAGTAGCGCCCCATTGAACATAACTTTTTTCCATTACTGTCGCCGGCTTTTTTCGACCGCAATTTATAAACAAAAAAAGAGGAGTTTAGCATTATATTTATTAATTTTGTGGCACGCATGGGCGATCAAAAACATATCATCCCCCATTCCCATGATATAGATAAACACGACCGGCGGGAGTTGAACGATCACTCTTCTTATATTGTTTGGTTTACGGGGTTATCCGGTTCCGGGAAATCCACCCTGGCCAGTGCGGTCGAGCGCCGGCTTTATGAGGAGGGGCACCACACTTATATCCTCGACGGCGACAACGTCAGGTCCGGCTTGAATCAAGATTTAAATTTTTCGCCGGAAGACCGCCAGGAGAACATCCGCCGTATCGGCGAAGTAGCCAAGCTATTTGTTGAGGCCGGCGTGATCGTATTAACCGCTTTTATCTCCCCCTATCGTGAAGACCGTCAATTTGTGCGGAACTTAGTAGAAGAAGGGGAGTTTGTGGAAGTATTTGTCAACTGTCCTTTAGAGATTTGTGAAGAACGCGATGTCAAAGGCTTATACCAGAAAGCGCGCGAGGGGGAGATCGATAACTTTACCGGTATTGATGCCCCTTTCGAAGCCCCGAAGGAACCTGAAGTGGAAGTTAATACCGATGAAATGAATGTTAATGAGTCTGTCGAAAAAGTCTTAAATTGCCTGCTTCAAATATAAAGCATATTTAAATGGAATCATATAACCTGAATCACTTACGCGCTTTAGAGTCAGAAGCGATATATGTGATGCGAGAAGTAGCGGCTCAATTTGAAAAGCCCGTCCTGATGTTTTCAGGAGGAAAGGATTCGTTAGTATTGGT
>CAZIGO010000337.1:0-503 GCA_964538595.1 uncultured Chitinophagales bacterium
TCAATGAACGATCAAAGATCACCATTACCCTTACGGAAATAGGGGCTGATTATCAGATTCGAGTGTACGAAGTATTCGGCATGGGTTGTCCTCGGTGCCACAGTGGTTTGGAAAACCAACTTAATAAACAGGAAGGCGTTATAGATGCCAAAGCGAACTGGTATACAAAAACGGTGGCCGTGAAAGTGAAACCAGGGGCCACCCCATCGCTCCAAACGATCCGGGAAGCCGTTGAAAAAGCCAATTTAACACCGGGAAAACGATTGCAGTGATATGGAGAAACTGATAACACTACTGACTCGATTGAGATTTTTTCTATTATTAAGTGGTTGTTGTTTTATCCCTGATACAACTTGGGCCGGCGGCATTAGTGTTAATGCCGGGCTTACCCCGGCCCAGGATCAATGGATCGTCCGTTCGCAGTGGCGCGTATTACCGCGTTATACCTCTTTGGACCGCAATGAATGGGGGGCGACCCGCTATGTTTGGCCCAATGTAGTGGC
>CAZIGO010000337.1:513-2420 GCA_964538595.1 uncultured Chitinophagales bacterium
ATGACGCGCCAGGGACTGGTCTATCGCCGGGGAAAACCAGGAGCGGTGAACCGGGTAGGGATGATGTATCCCCTATTGTTCGGGAAATACAAGTTGTTTCGGCTCAATACCCCTGATATCATATTAGGCGGATCAGCCGGGCTTGGTGTGAGCTTACCGCTCGGGACGCCGGCGCTCAATACCGATACCTGGAATACTCGGGGGGGCGCTTTCTTTTCTGCCCGAAAAGGGTTGTGGTCGGCCGACTTGAACTTGATGGGACGATGGTTCGATTTTCCGGATAGGGCGATTACTCAACGCGTCAACGGACCGCAGTTGATCAGCAATATAGCGGTGAGCCGTCAATTTATTTTAGGATCACCGGAAAAAACGTTGGCTCCTGTTTTGGAGATCACTTGGCGGGAGCAAGGACAGGCCCAACGAAAGGAACAACCCTTATCTAATACAGCCGGCTATGTGATAAGTGGGGCGCCGGGCTTGCAATATATGATCGATAACTTTGTAATAGAAGGGCTGTTGATGGTTCCGTTGGGACAGCAAAACCGCCGGCAAGCTCCCCGCGGATTAATCGGTATACGGTGGCATATTTGAGTGTATCAGTTTCTGATTATAGTAAAACTATCGCGAGCTTCAAAAACCGGGGGAAGGAGAGAGGAATCGGGTCAAATTGGGCTCCCTATCTCGTTTAACGGTTTCGGGGAAGGTTATATATAAAATTTCTCTCGCCCTCTTATCTCAATCAAATGTTCGCACTTGTGTTGAAGTTGTTGAAAGGCTTTATTCTTCCAATTTTTTTTCTCGGAAGGGCCGGTCAGGGAAACTTTTATCTCTTTTAAGAATCGAGGTGAAAACTGTTGGTGGAGCTGCTCCCAATAATGAATAATGAGGTCCTTCCGGTCTTCCAATAACTTCCTGGAAGGTATTTTATCTCCCTTTTTATGATTAATATCTTGATGAGTAGGTAATAAATTCCAGAGGTCATTGTTGCGCCACACGGAAAACGGGATGCAATGATCTACGTGTAAATATTGGTCGGTGAGCCCTTTCCCGGACCACACACATTTTAACTCATCCAATTGGTTCCGGTAAAACGCCTGAGCTTGATGTACCGCCCGTTCAACAAGCGGGGATTTCAATAATTCGTTGAGTACTTGTTCTTCGGAGATCGCTTTCTCCTTATCTAGGTTAACGGTAAACGAGGCCCATTTAAACAGGAGAGCATCCATGCCGCTGATAAAACTGCCGGTGTAAAGGAGCACTTCATAAAGCCACTCGGGAATCGAAAAAGTTCCCAACCGATCAATGAAGTCTTCAATGTCCAATTGTTCATCCCGCCCGATCCGTTCCCGGTTCGTCTCTTCCCGGTAAATGGTATAGTGATCTCCATGAAGAGAATACCCGATGTAACGCATGGGTTGCTTAGCAATCGTCTGGCGTATTTCTTTGACAAGGGCAACAAACGTTTCGTTTACCGGTTGGGCTACTTCTCCTGCTTTAACGGCTTCGAAAAAAGCCGGGAAACCTCCATAATCTTCATAGTGGGCAATCACAGGATTAAAGTGCTTCCGGAAAGCCAATTGCCGTCCCTTTGTCGGTTCCTTGGTTTCACCGTTCATTTGAGGCAAAAAGGTGTTGTTCGCAAAAATTGGATAATAATAGAGTAGCCATTTCTCCACTAATAACCCAAAGGGGAAGTTAACTCGATTGTTTTTTACTTCTTTTAAATGGTCATTTTGTTGAATGATCTCTATCGTTGCTCGTAGTAACGCAAACTTGTAAGTAGAGACTTTACTGTCCTGCTCAATGATCTGGCTTACTTTTTTGAACTGATTTTTTATATTAGAAGGACGATCCATGAAGGATTAATTCTGCAGAAAAAATAATAAATAATTTTATAAGTTTAATGG
>CAZIGO010000338.1:0-2398 GCA_964538595.1 uncultured Chitinophagales bacterium
CTTCCCGTGCAATATTAATCGCTTCCTCAGCTGTATCCGCTACGCCATATTTGGGATAAGGGATATCCAATGATTTGAGCAGATCAGAAAAGCTTCCCCGGTCTTCCGCTTCATCGATCACTTTATGTTCTGTTCCAAACACTTCTACGCCATAATCTTCTAAATTTTCTGCCAATTTTAGTGCCGTTTGTCCTCCAAGTTGCACTATGACGCCTTCCGGGTCTTCAAGATCAATAATCTCTTTCAGGTGTTCCCAAAAGACAGGTTCGAAGTACAGTTTGTCCGACATATCAAAATCCGTCGATACCGTTTCGGGGTTACAATTTACCATAATCGATTCATAACCCAGCTCTTCCAATGCCATTACTCCATGGACACAACAGTAATCAAACTCAATGCCTTGCCCGATACGGTTCGGCCCGGCTCCCAATACAATCACTTTATCCTCATTACTGGCCTTACTTTCATTCTCACGATCAAAAGTGGAGTAAAAATAAGGGGTTTGCGCTTCGAATTCCGCCGCGCAAGTATCTACCATTTTAAAAGTACGCTGTAACTTTAGTTTTTTTCGTTTTTCATAAACTTCCTCCTCTTCACAATCAACAATGTCAGCTATTTGTATATCGGAAAAGCCGGCTTGCTTTAATTCCGTCAGAAAATCCTGGGGCAAGTTGTTGATATCATATCGTTGTAATTCGTTCTCATATTTTACCAGTTCTTGTATCTGCAACAAGAACCAACGATCCATTTTGGTCAGGTCTTGTATGGTGCGCAATGGCAACCCGATATTAAAAGCGTCCTTTATATAAAAGACGCGATCCCATGAAGGGTGTTCCAAGGCCTCGATAATATCTTCCGTATCATGACGTCCATTATCTTGCCCGGTGAGCCCGATCTTATCATTTTCGAGGGACTGACAAGCTTTTTGTAACGCTTCCTGGAAGTTACGACCAATGGACATCACTTCACCGACAGCCTTCATTTGCATTCCTAACTCCGTATTGCTGCCCTGAAATTTGCTAAAGTTCCAACGCGGCACTTTAACGATCACATAATCCAGCGTCGGCTCAAAAAAGGCCGAAGTATTTTTGGTGACTTGATTTTTCAGTTCATCTAATGTATACCCTAATGCTAATTTGGTAGCTACTTTAGCGATGGGGTATCCCGTCGCTTTTGAAGCTAAAGCGGACGACCGGGAGACCCGGGGATTAATTTCTATGGCCGCAATATCTTCATTCTCCGGGTTCAAAGCGAACTGTACATTACACCCCCCCGCGAAGTTACCTAAACTGCGCATCATGCGTTTAGCCATATTACGCATTCGCTGATAAGCCGTATCCGAGAGGGTCATCGCCGGCGCTACTGTAATAGAGTCGCCGGTATGCACCCCCATGGGATCCATATTTTCTACGGTACAAATGATCGTAATATTATCATTGGCATCTCGTAGCAACTCTAACTCAAACTCTTTCCATCCTACTACCGCCTTTTCAATAAGAACTTCGTGAACCGCGTTCCAATTTAGTTTCAAACTCTTCTTTGTTGTGGACAAATGCGGCGCCGGAACCTCCTAAAGTATACGAAGGGCGAATGACCAAAGGAAACCCTAACTCTTGAGCCGCTTCTTTCCCTTCAAGGAAAGAATTAGCAATATAAGAGGGAGTAACCTTTACATCAATTTTGCCCATCAAGCGGCGGAATTCTTCCCGGTTTTCGGTCAGCTCGATCGCATACCGTATTCTTCCCATAAACCGGCCTCATCTGCTTCTTTACAAAGATTTAAAGCCGTTTGTCCTCCCATTGTCGGCAACACACAATCAATATCCGGCTCTTGTTCTACAATTTCACGCAGGGATTCTACCGTCAGGGGCTTCAAATAGATTTGATCTGCCATCACCGGATCGGTCATAATAGTAGCCGGGTTAGAATTGATAAGAACGATCCGTATACCTTCTTCTCGGAGGGAACGTAAGGCTTGAGAACCTGAATAATCAAACTCACAGGCCTGGCCAATCACGATAGGTCCGCTACCGATAATGAGTACCGTATTAATATCTTTAACTCCTTATTCTGTTGATGATCTTAAAGAATTTAATTTATTTAAAGGCATTTTTAACTCACAAAATTAACATTTTTTTATGATACTTAAGAGCCTAGCGCTATAAAACAATTACACAAATAGATGGGTTTGTTGAAAACTCCCCCTTATCCCGCTCCCCCCTTCATTTGTAGGGATATAAGAAAAGGGGGCAATCAAAGCACATCAAAATTTTGGGTCCTAAAACAAGGAGCCGAATAAGCAAAGAAGCACATGTAGAATAAATCAATGCTTTTAATAACGCTCCCCTAAATACCGTTTGTGACAAAAGGAAAATCCCTCTTTTTATGCTTTCCCCGC
>CAZIGO010000339.1:0-2394 GCA_964538595.1 uncultured Chitinophagales bacterium
GTTGGGGGTGCCCTGTGACATAAGAGGAATGATATACCTTATTTTTGTTTCCCCCCGCCTCACTCCTGCCCGAAAAGATATTCGAGAAGAAGAAGAAAAAGAGCGAGAACTGATGGTAGAGATAGAAATTACCGACGGAGCGCCGGAAGATGGGCAAACCGTTAAAGAATCCGGGCTGAAAGAACTGCCCGGTTTTACCTTAACGCGCATTAATCGAGGGGGGCGGGAGATTGCACCGGTAAGGGAAGATCAAAAGCTTCGAGCGGGCGACCATTTATTTTATAGCCCACAGGAGGGTATAACCGAGCGGGTGCCTGATTTAACTGATTATCCGAGTTTACGTTTAGTGGTACAACCCCCTCGTCGTATCGAGCATGGCGAAGAACGGGAGCGGGAGCTACATCAAGTCGTGGTTAAAGAAGGATCCCGCCTGGTCGGTTCTACTATTGAGGAAGCGGAGTTATTAAAACATATAGGAGCGGCAGTCACGGGAGTACGCCGTGGCGGGAAACGAATAGAAGAACCGCTGGGTGACTTTGTTCTTCGTCCCGGCGATGTCCTTTTATTAGATACGCGGCGAGGATTTCGCGGGGCTTATGAAAGCTCAGAGGAATTTTACCTGACCAGTGAAGCTGGTGGTGAGCAACCAGGTGAAGCCGAAGCCGAAGAAGAACGCACCGGGGGTAAGAATTTATATATTTCCGTAGCTGTCTTACTGGGCATCATCGCGACTGTTACACTTGGAGCATTACACATCGCCTTAGCGGGTATCTTGGGCGTAGCTGCTTTACTATCTTTTGATGTTATTGAACCCGGGGAAGCCCGGCAAGCAGTGGACTGGTCGGTGCTCATCGTTATTGGAGCTGCATTAGGATTAGGAAAAGCAATGCAGGAGAGCGGACTAGCCGAATTATTAGCTACCAGTGTCATTGACATCATGAAAGTTTTCGGCCCCCGTGCTATCCTGGCGGGTATTATTATTACTACCACCGTCCTCACTCAAATTATTACCAACAACGGTGCTATAGCTCTTATGTTTCCCATCGGGCTTTCGATCATTAAAGCGCAAGGACTGGAGCCCCGGGCCGTATTCATATCTATGACATTAGCAGCTTCCATGTCTTTTCTCACGCCTATCGGTTATCAAACTAACCTTATGGTTTACGGACCGGGCAACTATCGCTTTGGTGACTTTTTTAAGGTAGGGCTGCCCCTCCAAATTCTTTTATGGATTGTAATGATTATATTAGCGCCTCTTATTTGGCCGGTATAAATAAAAAACCTCCTCCCCGGACGAACGGGAAGGAGGTTATAAAGTGAGCAACCTGTTAAAGATTAAAGCTATTCGATCTTATACAGCTGCTTTCATATTCACGCTCACTAATTCCATAAACTGTTGAACGCGTTCATCTATCTGTTCTTGATTTACTTCTTCCAACTTAGTGGTGCCAAATTTTTCTACACAGAACGAAGCCATCGCTGAACCATAGATGACAGCTCGCTTCATATTGGAAAAGGAAGTGTCATCGGTTTGGGCAATATAACCCATAAAACCTCCGGCAAACGTATCGCCTGCTCCCGTAGGATCGAAAATATCTTCCAGCGGTAAGGCCGGGGCGAAAAATACGTCTTCATTTTCTGCAAACAACAAGGCACCATTTTCCCCTTTCTTAATAATCATATATTCAGGACCGAGGTCCATAATAGTGCGAGCTGCTTTTACTAAAGAATGTTGGTTACTCAATTGGCGAGCTTCTTCATCATTAATAATCAGTACATCAATCTTACTGATCACTTCTTTTAAGACCTCGTTCGTGTTTTCAATCCACAAGTTCATCGTATCCATAGCAATGAGCTTCTGAGAGCCATCCAATTGCTCCAACACTTGCTTTTGTTGATTAGGATCAAAGTTGCCAAGCATTACATACGGTGTACTCTTATAACTATCCGGTAACTTCGGTTCATAATCCTCTACCACATTAATTTCCGTCACTAAGGTGTCGCGGCTTTCCATATCCATATGGTATCGGCCGGCCCAATAAAAAGAATTTTCATCTTCTCGAACTTCCAAGCCTTCAGTATCAATGCCTCGTTTTTCAAATTCTTCCAACTTTTCTTTGGGAAAATCACCACCGATTGCTGAAACTAATCGTATGGGCTTAGTAAAATTTGCTGCTGAAATACCGATATAAGTAGCCGCTCCTCCTACAATTCGTTCAACTTTATCAAAAGGGGTTTCAATGGTATCGAAAGCTACGGTACCTAATGCGAGTAAACTCATAATGTTTAGGTTTTTTATGGAACAAGTTTAGTTTATAAAATTGTAACAAGTAAGTTAAAGAAAAATCCACTGCAAAGATTGTAATATTAGTCGAAAAATTCTAACTTTGCTGT
>CAZIGO010000340.1:0-2392 GCA_964538595.1 uncultured Chitinophagales bacterium
TTTTGTAGTTAAGGTCAAACTGAACATGTTGATTTTATCATCCTTTTTTTTGTGGTCACTGAGTATCGCAGAGGTATACACAGAGTAACACAGAGCTATTGTATAAATCTTTTATGCCTGTTTTTCATGTGATATTACATGACGATATGTACAATAAAAGCACCTCCGGTAATATTCTTCACTGTGATACTCTGAGTATCCCTCTGTGAGAACTCAGCGACCTATATCACGCAGTTTTAGTTTACAACACCTAAATTTCACCAAATTATTTCCCCTTTAGTGATTTTTAATAAGCAATAATTTACGACACAATATATTTACCCTAAGAGCTTATCTTGACTTCGCACATTCATTTTCTTTAGCCTCGCTATGCTACCTATTATTATTGGATTTTTTATTTTTTCTTTCGTGTAGTGCCTAATTAACATTTATATGTTAATAACTTATAATTCTTTTCCCCTTAATATTTTCCTTTGGGCTTTATCTTTGCTATATGTTTATTCGGGTAAAAGATACACCTAATTCACCGCGGAAATCAGTCCAGATTGTAGCCAGTGAGCGGGATGGCGGAAGAGTTCGCCAACGTATTGTTCGATACGTTGGTATTGCCATGAACGAAGATGAGCTAAAGCGGCTCAAAGACTTGGCCGAGTATATAAAGGCCAATATAGAGCATCAATCCGAACCCTCATTATTTCAACCCGATGAGCTGGCCCGTCAAGCCATTGAAGCGCGCAAGAAATCTGAAGCCCAGCCCGATAAGCCGTTGAATGTAAACCTTAAAAAGCTTCGCGAAGAAAGCCGCCTTGTAGTGGGTGTGCATGATGTTTATGGCAAGCTGTACGATGAGTTAGGTTTTGATCGGGCACCTGGAGCTCCATCTCGAAGAAAAAGGGCGGCCAATATCATCAAGCATTTGGTAATGGCCCGCATAGCTAATCCAGCTAGCAAGCGTGGAAGTGTTATGGAGTTGGAGAGGGATTTCGGCATCAAGCTTGATCTCACCTCAGTGTACCGTAGCCTGGATTATCTGGATGAGAAGCAGGTTGATTTTATTAAAGACCAAGCATGGGAGGCTGCAACGGGATTGTTTAAAGAAAAGATCGATGTGGTTTTTTACGATTGTACTACCTTGTACTTTGAAAGCATCGAGGAAGATCAAATCCGGGATAAAGGATACAGCAAAGACATGAAGTTTGGCCAGAGTCAGGTGCTTTTGGCCTTGATGGTGACAAAAGAAGGTATTCCGGTAGGCTATCGGCTGTATAATGGCTCTACCTTTGAAGGAGATACTGTTATTGATGCCATAAAAGATGTAGAACAACGTCATGGAGTCAACAAGGTTGTTTTTGTAGCTGACAGTGCCATGTTTTCCGATGACAATCTCAAGGTAATCGAACAATACAACCAACAAAAAAGTTCCCAAGCCAAGCCGTACAAATACATCGTAGGGGCAAGAATTAAGAACCAAACCAGAGAAATTACCCGCCAAATATTGGACAAGGAAAGCTACCGGAAGCAAGATGGTCTCATCTACAAGGATATCAAGCTGAAAAACGGCAGACGCTTGCTGGTGAGTTACAGTGAGCAAAGAGCCAAAAAAGATGCACACGATCGCCAGCGGGCGATTGATAAGTTGACCAAAAAGATGAAACGTTCTAAAAACCCGCAAAATTTTATCAGTAACTATGGCTACAGGAAATATTTGAACATAGAGGGCGATCAGAAAGTAGTCCTTAATGAACAGAAGATACAGCAGGATGCCCGGTGGGATGGATTACATGGGATTATCACCAATATGGAAGATAATCCCACAAAGATATTTAGTCATTATAAAGGATTGTGGCAGGTAGAAGAAGGCATGCGCATTACCAAACATGATCTTCAGACGCGTCCCATTTTTCACTGGACCCCTGATCGCATTCGTGCTCACGTGGCGATCTGTTTTATGGCCCTGGTATGTGTCAGACATCTCACTTACCGTGTAGGATTGCAATACCAACGCCTTTCTGCTGAGGTGATCCGCAAAGAGCTGGTTCATGTTCAGCTTAGCATTCTCCAGCACCAAACCACCAAACAACGCTATGCTATACCTTCTAAACCCACACAGCATGGACGAAAAATATACCAAACAATGGGGGAAAAGCTAAGTGCTGCACCCTTTGCGATGAGCTAGTCCTCCCCTCTCCTCCATACAAAACCAAAAAGACAATGTAGTGCCTATGGTAAATGATAAGAAATTGATTTTCAAATTTTTAAGTTTTTTAATGTGCGAAGTCAAGAAAAAAATGAAAAGTAATAATTAGACGGGTAATAAAAGGGTGTATTCCATCAATAATGTTAATGTCATTATGCTTCTCTATGGAAAAACCATTACCCAAATCGAGCTTTT
>CAZIGO010000341.1:0-2388 GCA_964538595.1 uncultured Chitinophagales bacterium
ATAGGTCAGGATAACTCACTTCGTAAGTGATTACCCCTTCTTCTTTGACATTACTCCCTTTTTTATTATTGCAATTAAAGTTGAGAAATAAAAAAGCAACAATAGGAATGATAAAAAACTTCTTGATAGTATATTGCATAGAATTCAATTTTTGATGATTGGTTTTATGATTAAATGTTACCATTTAAGTTCTTCTTTGTTTAAAAATGCATTTATGCCTTTTTTGCAATCACGGGTAGCCCTTGATTTGGCATTGTGCTCTGCAGCATAATTCAATGCGTCGTTCATATTCATAGATTGAATCTCTGCTATCATTTGTTTGGTACGCTTCAGTGATTCACCGGAAGCTTTTTGACAGAGTTTTTGTCCAAAATTATATACTTCCTCTTCAATTTTTTCCGGGGACACCACATAATTTATTAATCCATAAGATTGTGCTGCTTTTGCTTTGAAAATTTGGCCGGTTAATAACAATTCTTTAGCCGTAGTTTCTCCCACCTTGCGTAATAAAAACTTCATAACTAAGGCTGGCACAAAACCTATTTTTACCTCCGTGTAGCCAAATTTTGCGTCGGGAACAGCAAACGTAATGTCACATACAGTAGTTAATCCGCAGCCACCTGCAATAGCCGGGCCTTCAATTTGAGCTATAACTACTTTATTTAAATGATAAATAAGTCGTAATAACTCCATAAGGTGCAGAGAGTCTAAATGATTTTCTTCATAGCTGTTTTCTTGTAGCTGTTGCAGAGAGGCCAGATCGGCACCGGCACTAAATGCTTTACCATTGGCATTTAAAATGATAACTTTTACTTTATTATTATTCTCGGCATAAGATATGGCTTCTTTGAGCTCAGTTATGAGATCATAATTGAGAGCATTCCGCTTGTTAGGGCGGTCTAAGGTGATATAGGCTAACCGATCTTTAACCTGATAGTCCAGGTGGTCAAATGACATTGAACTCATAATTGATGCTAATTTAATGGATTTTTTTATGATGATAAAATAAAAAACTCAATAGTTATAAATTTTTTATAAAAGCTCCCTTCTCATACACATTATAAGTTTTGATCCCACGCTTTTTACAGGCGCTTACCCACTTCTTTATTTTCCAAGGAGCATTGGAAGTATCAAAAATTATTTGTTCGGGGCTTAGCGTCTTTGCAATTTGCGATATTCGTGGGGGGATATTATCGGAAATTACCACGAAATTTGTGTTCAATGATTGGGAAGGGGTGGGGTAGTTAAAACTGCTATCAATGAAAACGACGCGGCTGTCATTGAATTGGAAGTAATGGTCAATATGATATAGCCTGTTGCTTGGCCAGTATTGAGTGTCATTAATGATAGATTTTTTGGCATATAAAGTAGTAGTATTAATGTTCCTTCCCCACCAATTGGGTTTGACATGAAAGCGTAGTTTATTAGCCTTCTGTAATAATGGTTGATCGCCAAGGAAAATATTTTTTTGTCCTTGAATGAAATCATAAGCCGAATAGCCCGGTGTGTGATAAACTATAAATAGTTTTTTGTTTTGTTGCTGTAGATTGTCGTATAGTTGGTACCCTGTTACTGCTATTAATAATAAAAGAGCTCCCTGTAATAACTTGCTTTTTCTATATTTTATAAATAATAACGTAATGATTATTAGTAAATAGAATAACAGGGCTTCTTCCGGAGAGATTGTTATCTCTTTTATTGAAGAATAGGGTAATTGTTCGATAAATAAAATAATTTGATTTAATAGGGTGATAAACTGATCTAATAATTGTCCAACCATATCGGCCCAAGAAGCAATAAAACTAATTGATAACAAAGTAATCCCACCGTAAAGGATTAATGTAGCTGCCGGAATGACTATCAAATTGGATAGCATAAAAAAGGTTGGAAATTGATGAAAGTAATAGAGGCTGAGAGGGAAAATAGCTATTTGAGCAGTGATAGCAACGGTTGTGATAGCCCAAATTTTATCGAGTATCAGATTTTTAATATACAGTTTTTTGTATATGAGGGGGTGAAGGTAAATTATGCCGATCACCGCAAAATAGGATAATTGGAACCCTACTTCCATGAGTAAATATGGATCAAATAAGAGCAACAAAAAGGCGGAAGCAGCGATTGTGTTGTATATATTTGTATGTCGGTGTAGAGCATCAGCTATAATAATAAAACTAAACATGGTTGATGCGCGTAATACTGAAGGTCGTAAGCCCGTAATAAAAGCAAAGGACCATATTACACCGACTAATATCAAGGCTTTTATGTATTTTCCTCTTCTAACATTATTCAGCCACTTTAAGATAAAGTTCAATAATAAATAAATTATGCCTACATGTAAGCCGGAGACCGCTAATACATGCATGGCGCCGGCGTGGGCATATGCTTTTT
>CAZIGO010000342.1:0-2372 GCA_964538595.1 uncultured Chitinophagales bacterium
TCATCTTGTATTATTAATAGGTTTAATTCGTAGTCCCCCAAATTATAGTCACCTTCTATTTCCTCGGGTATTTCTCCTAATTTTCCTACATAACGGTTGTGTTTACCATCAGCAATACAATTAAATTCTAAAAAATCTTCTTTATATATAGGCTCTGTTAATATGCCTTTATGTAGTAGCGACTTGTCTATCACATTGGGCCGGCCACATTTATATTGAGCTTTTTGAACTATATCAACGGCCAGCCCATCTTCCTCTTCCGCCAACATTTCTTTGAGTTTATCCAATTTATCAAATTGATCTTGGTCAAAGCATTTTTTGTTCATTGTTTTCAACAAACAGGCCGCTGTGTAATCCGCTCCAATCATAAAACCTTTTTATATCACCACACTTTTCTTTTAGATATGCGTTTAAATTTTGTTCATCATCATCGTAGGGAACTTTTAATTCATCTTTGTATTTAGGGCCTAAATTAAGTGAGTTAGCTGAGCCAAAAGTTTGCGAAAGATATACCCGCTCTCTCTCCTTGTTATACTTAACATCAATACCGGTAAACAGATAATCTGGATTTTTTATAAGAGCTTTGTTACTCCTGCTTCGCATTACGCTTTCTATCATATCATCGACCACTTTTTGATAGGAATAATATTGGCGACCCCGGCCAATTGAACCGTAAACTGCAATTTCAGCCACATCAGCGTCTTTTTTTCCTCCTAAAGAGGCCAGTCTTTTTTGAGTAGTTGCCATATCTTCATTATCTGTTTGCTTTATACTGGCCCGGTTATTTTTTTTCATCCATTTGGTTTGTAGTTTACTGGCCTTATTAAATACCTGATGGCGCATTAAGGTATCTAGGTCATTTTCTTGCCGCATGTTTTGTATACGTTCATAGTAGAGCTTTTCTAATAAGCTGGTATAGACATTGCCAGGGTCTACTTTGTCACTCCGGATAGGTTTAATTTGACTGGAGAGATCTAACGGAAAAGCGAAGATAAAGCAAACAACTATTGATAGAAATGTTGATATATATTTCATCGATATTATATTTTTGATTCTATAAGTTCCCTTGTTACAATATTACTTAAAAATTATTTTTTAAAAAAAAATTTTGGAAAAATCTTAATGTAAGTACTTAGGGCAATCTTTGTTCTCTCAGGTCAGCATTGGGTGCAATCTTTATAGTTTGAAGACCGGTTTTATCCCCGGCTTGTATATCCCGGTCACTATCACCAATAAGATAAGAGCGAGGCGCATCGATGTTAAATCGAGCCAGTGCTTTTTCGATCATTAATGTTTGAGGTTTACGGCAGAGACACTTTGAAACACTGGGATGATGGGGACAATAATAAATGGCTGAAATAGTTACCTTATGTAGTGCTATTTGTTCACTCATAAACTGATGCAGAGTATGGAGCTGCTCATGAGAATAGATCCCTTTGGCAATACCGCTCTGGTTGGTTATTACTACTAATAGGTAACCCATTTCTCTCCATTCTTTTAACTTATCTATGATACCGGGCACCCATAAAAAATCTTCCTTACGGTAAGTATAAGTTCCGCGCTCTTGATTAATAACCCCATCTCTATCTAAAAATATAGCTTTGTTTCCCATGGCAAAGTAATATACTAAAAGTTTAGGTCACCATCGAGAAATATTATTACCATTTTTACTAACTTTGTAAAAAAGATAACCTTGGTATGGTTACCATTCAAGATGATGTGGATTGTATATACCTAATAGATTTTGGGTCGCAATATACGCAGTTGATAGCACGACGGATACGGGAAATGAAGGTATACGCTGAAATTGTTTCTCCTGATGCGCTCTCTAATTTACCTGACCATGTAAAGGGGATAATTCTTTCGGGAAGTCCAGCTTCTGTTCATGATAACGCTTCTCCTTCACTAAATCATTCTGTGAAGAATAGCCCAGTGCCTGTTTTAGGTATTTGTTATGGGGCCCAATTACTAGTGCACCAATCCGGGGGAAAAGTGGCGAATAATACAAAACGAGAATTTGGACGGGCTTCACTACATCATAACGCTGATTCGGAGTTGTTTAAAGGGGTTCCCGGTCATTTACAGGTTTGGATGTCACATGGCGATACTGTGAACCAATTACCCACCGGTTTTACTTCTATAGCAAGTACAAAACGAATAGAAGTAGCTGCTTTTAAAAACGAACAATCGGTCGCCCCGGTATATGGTCTGCAATTTCATCCGGAGGTTACTCATACGAAAGACAGTAATAAGATATTAAAAAACTTTGTGTTTGATATCTGTCAATGTAAGCCTAATTGGACCACTCAGGTTTTTGTTGAAGAAACAGTGGAGCAATTGCGTCAAAAAATTGGGAGTGATCGCGTAGTGAT
>CAZIGO010000343.1:0-2370 GCA_964538595.1 uncultured Chitinophagales bacterium
GATTATCGTTTATATATTGAAGTATATTTAATCCCTCACTTACCATTTTTGTATAATTATTATTGATCTGGTGATATTGCAATAACGCTTGTCGGTAAAGATAACCAATTCGCTTTGAGCTAGTCTTATTGTAAAGCCTTTTTAATTTTTTAGTTGTATTTAATACATGATCTTTGAGTTCCTGCTCATAATTTGCTTTAAAATGAGTAGGTAAGGCAATATGGTATATGTATTTTTGCGCTTTTAAGAGATCCTGAGTGAATGATATATTTTTCTGGAGTTCTTGCGTGAATTCATCATAAACATTGACGCCTTCATTGATACCTAAGTGTTGACGCAACTCCTTGTTGATAAGTATCTGTTCAATACTAAGTTCAAAATCTTTGGCTATTTGGGCTGCCTTGTTTAATAATTTTTCTCCTGTTTGGTAAGCACCGCGTAGGGAAAGGAGGTAACCCACTATAAAAGTGGTTAAGCACTTGAATTTGTTTACCGAATTTGCATTAGCGGAAACTTTTTCCTCGTCCTGGACCAAAATGAGTCGGCATATGTCGTTAAAAAGGTCGCGTTTAAGATGGCGGAATTTAGATTTGACTTGCTTAGTATTATATATATGTTGAGCAGCCTGTTGTTCGCTCACGTAGCCCTTTTTCCGGATATAGTCGAATAAAGTTAAGCGCTTATTCTTCCCTTTTCGCATCTTTCCTTTGTAGTAACTCCGGATCGTACGTATTTCATGGTTACGCAGGTGATGGACGATTTCGTTTAATTCATTCATGCCATAGTTATTTGTTATAAGAAAATATGTAAAATATATCGTTGTTAATAATAATTAGTTCACAGATTTTGGCGCTAATCTATACGAATACAAAGGAAGGGAGTAGATATTGTTCACTATTATCTCATTGAACGAGGTGTATCTTCCTTGCTTTCGGGGCCAATTTACAAGTACTTCATAACAGTTATTTGATCATTTTTTCACCAAAACTCACTGTTATGGAGTATCTAGTAAGTATTTTGATAGCTTTCGGTATTGTTTCAGGCGACCAGGCGAATTTGGAGAAATCGTCGGCTCAAGAAAAATTAAAGGAGCATCAGGAACAGATTCCTAATCAACAGTATAAGGATACTATTTCCCTACTAGACAAGTTGGAAGGCTGATATACTTTTATAACAAAGTGCATTCCGGTTCCGAAACCACTGGGATGCACTTTGTTTTAATAGGTTTTGTTTGTTTCCTCTCTAATTAGGTAATGACTTATTACCGCTTCTAAGTTATAATATTGAGCCAGCCTAATTATTTATTATCAGATAAAGAGCAGTTAAAATGGTGGGTTCAAAGTTTTTACCCTCTTTGGACTGACTGGATAAAGAGTGACTATTGCCCGTTAACGAACCGCCAGTTGCAAATTATTCGAGCGGTTTCGCGGGATAGATCTTATAAACAGATTGGTCATCAATTATCACTGACCGCTACTCGTATTCATCAGCTTGTCCAACAAACCCATCAGCAATTAGCCAATTGTTATCAAACATTACCTCAGTTACAAGCTGACAGGTTATTGGGGGAGTGTGATATATGGAATTACTATACTGAACAAGAACAATTTTTGCTGAAACCGTTGACAGCACATCCCCTCTCCACTCGTACCTTTAATGTTTTAAGGTCCCTTGGTGATACGCTTTGGGATATAGTATACTACTATACGGAAAATGATTTAAAAGAAATTCGAGGGGTAGGGAGTAAAACAATTAATGAAGTAAGATCATTATTATATCAGCATGATTGTCTGAATACCTTACTCAATGATGAGTAGTTCATTTAAAATAAAATAAAAGCCTTTTATTATAGTATATAATTCCGTTATAATATATAAGTAGTTCACATAGTACTATTGTTTTTCCATTTTATATCAGCCGAATTTATATAAATTAGTTAGCAGTTGATTTTTAATGTAAACCCAAAAAAGCAAAAATTATGCCCCATTCTCACCACGGAACATCCATGCAACGCGGACAACAAGAAGGCGGTAGTGAACAGACCGATTCAGGAAAATTTGGGCGGATTTTTGATGATCTGCCGGCCTATTTACCCGACGATGAAAAATTGATTGAGCTGGGTAAGAAAGGAGGGCCTATGGACGCTTCGCAAGCCGATGATAATAACCTCGACAATCACAAGATCCCTTCTGGATTTACCTTTCTCGGCCAATTTATTGATCATGATATTACTTTGGATACCACTTCCAGTCTAGAGCGCCAGTCTGATCCGAATTCCATAAAAAACTTTCGTAATCCTACCTTAGGCCTTGATAATGTATATGGAAGTGGTCCGGAGGCCGAACCATTTATGTATGATCAGGAGAAGAC
>CAZIGO010000344.1:0-2354 GCA_964538595.1 uncultured Chitinophagales bacterium
AGGCAGACTTTCGAGAAGACCATCAATTGCAGGTCTCCGACCTGCATCGACTACGTCTTTTTGCATCCACCCGGTCGGGAGATCGGTAGTAAATGCATCAGGCGGATCGGAACGATGCTGTAACGATAGCGTCAGTAGACGATAAATGTCATCATGGTGCACCGCAGCGTCATCAACCGATGATTACTGAAACGTAATCAAGTGTGCAAAACGGCAAGGCCTTTTGCGGAATACTTTCGACAGTAGTGGCTGCTTCAGGGGAGGGGGCACCCACCGCTGGCTTCCCTTTTTTATTGGGGAAAGGTGAATTGAGAGAGGTTTATCGCTTCTTGGTCTTGTTAATACTTTTCTTTTTTGATCGGGAAATGGATGAGATATTTCACTGGTGGGTTTGTAAGCTTTTTTAAAAACGGGACCCGTTAACATTGTAAATTTTTTTCCTCAAAGATATTTTTACATGTACTGACTGTCTAAAAAATGGGAAGCTTACAGTAATAATGATGGGGAAGCTTACAATCCGTTACAAGGAGTCCCCGGTGCGAGGTAGGAATCTTATTGACGGAGGGGAGGGAAGCCTAAATTAAGGGGAGAAATAAGGGAAGGTATTATTTTTCATTATTTGAAATTTTTAACAATTTTGTTCTATTCTATAATAATCCGCTAAACTCCACTATGAAGTACCGACGCTATTTAGCGATCCTCCTTTTCATTTTCCTTTTTAGTAGTTATTTTTTCTCCGTATACGGACAGTCTTCAAGCCAGCTATACCCCATGCAAAAGAAAACTCAATGGGGGTTTATTAATCAACAAGGGAAATGGGTAATACCTCCTCAATACCCCAATGTGATAGATTTTAGCGAAGGGTTAGCAGGAGCCCGGAAGCCCGGCGAAAATAAATGGGGATATATCAATGCGAGCGGAGAGTGGAGCATTTCCCCGCAATATGGAGATAAAAGCGCAGCTTATCGGAAATATGGAGGGATCAGTATTTACTCCCCACCCCTTGACCCCTTTCATAACGGGTTGGCGCCTGTTTCCTTCTCAGGAGTGCTGGGGTTTATTAATAAAGCGGGCGATACAGTAAAAAAGTTTGAAGACTATAAACAACTGAACGCTTTTCATGAAGGACGCGCTTTGTTTAAAAAAGAAGAGAAAGCGGGATACATCAATCGAGATTGGGAGGTGGTGATAGCGCCGAAATATGAAGAAGCCGGCAACTTTTACGAAGGACGAGCATACGTCCAAAAAGAATTCGGGGAACCCTACGGATTTATCAACGAAAAAGGAGAAATCGTCATCGAACCCCAGTTCGAGAAGGTGGGTCATTTTGCGGGAGGAGTCGCTCCGGCTAAAAAAGGGGCTTTTAAACCGTTTGGATATATTAATAAGAAGGGAGAGTGGGTCATCGAGCCGAAGTACAAGAGGGCGCAACCCTTTTCCGAAGGTTTGGCTTATGTTAAGACCGAAAACAACAAATTCTATATCAATAAAGAGGGAGATACCGTTATCGAATCCCCGGTCCAGGGATTCAAACTTTGTTATGGCCATCCTTTTCGCAATGGGCTGGCACTGGTTAGCTTAGTGCCCAAAGATGAACAATGCGGGATGCAGAGTAATCTCTACCCCTATCAAAAAGCCAGGAACAGCGCTTATGCATATATTAACAAAGAAGGCGATATTGTGTATCGCCAATCAATGGAAGAGGGAAGATACCTCAAGCAAAAACAGGACTCGATCAAAAAAGCGGAAGAAAGGGAGGAAAAGCAAAGAGAAAAATCCCGGAAGAAACGAGAACGAGAACGGCTCAAAGACTGTGCCGACTATAAGGCGTATGGGGATACAACGGCTTCCAGTTACCTGGAAATGAATTACAGGGGGGTAAAAAGGCGTTTTTATTACCGGGGAGATGTTATGGAGAAAACCGGAAAAGGACATTTTAAATATCATATCCCCTCTTTCCAAACCCCCTCGGGAAAAGTATTTTTGAAAATACAGCCCCTTACGCTAAAACCCTCTTTTATGGATGGAACGAAGCTCGAAATTAAAAGCCACAATTTCAGATTTCGTTTACAAAGAAAAAAATGTATCAACTTCCCCGATATTTCGAGCGATAATGTGACTTTCATCGGTCTCTCTAACAAAAATGCTGACAGCTGGAAAAGCGGACAGATCAAATTGAAGCATCGGTCAGACAGCCAGCGTTATATTTTGCTCAATGTACAACCCGATCAAATCAAAACGCCTGCCGAGCAACCATCCTCATCGACTACTCCTCAAGGGTTTATCGTCAATCAGAAAGGCAAGAGAATTCCCCTGAATAAAGAAAGCACGGTTCAATTTCGTTACTATCCCAA
>CAZIGO010000345.1:0-2349 GCA_964538595.1 uncultured Chitinophagales bacterium
TTAATTTAGAGAATCCGATGATCCCTTCATTACGCCAATTCTGCAGGGTTCTCATGCAAATATCGAAAATTTCACACACCTCTTTTGAAGTTAACCAATTCTCTTTGCTGTGATTTTGGTTTTTGAGGTGGTTAACCTTTTTCTCCAAGCGCTCAATCCTGTCAATCAAGCGCTGATAATCCTTGGCCGTTATGATGGTCAATTGTTGCAAGTTTTACCATAATAATCTAATAAGCTCAGATATCCCAAATTTAAAGTGGAAAGGAAATAAGAGAATATATATTAAATGTTTCCACTATTTTAAGAAGCCTCTTTTAAGAGATTCTTACCCGTTTGTTTATATCGTTCCTTACTGTTTTGGTAGGATGGAGAAGGGGATTGGGGAGGCACTAAGTTCTTCAAATCTAATAGTCGGGCAAGTAGCTCAGCTTTTTTGTTCTTAGATAGGTTTATATGATGATCCTCCAAATAACGATTGAAAATAGAAGCAAATCTTCGGGCAGCATCTCTGCGAATACTTCGGTCCTGTTTTTTAATATCTTCATCTTGCACATGCTCTTTCCGTTTGACAATCTCTTTTATTTGGGCTTCATGCTCAGATAAGGCACCGAATATAAAACGAAGAAGCGTACGGCCCTTTACTTCTTTGGTAAGGGTGTTTTGGTTAACATATGGTGGAGGGCGATATCCTTCTTTCGTCCAATTCCAATTTTCGTAGTCTTTGCTTTCCTCGTTAGCATTAGCAAGTAGATCACCTCGAAGGTGAAAAGTTATTTTTCTGATGTTATGAAGGGATTGCTTATAAGCCTTGAGCACAGATAGTAGTTGCTGTATTCCTTGAAACTTATAGGAGTAGTCCTTACCATACTGATCTTTATAGAGCAAGTTGATTTCATAGATAAAATGGATATCCTCCAGTATAAAAGCCAGAGTAGTAGAATCAATATTTTTAGAGGTAAAAGGGGCTACTACATCTTTTATCTCGTCACTTACTTGAAGTGTATCGGCAATATACTCTCTTAGTTGGTTCCATGCTTGATGTTTCCTATAAAATGTGCACTTATATAAAGCAGTATATCTTAATATCTTGGATAAGTTCGGTATTTTGTTAATGGGATTATTCATTTAATATTTCCATTGCTTCGTCTAAATCGCGGTTAACAATTTTCGTGTATTGTTGGGTCACTGTTATATCGTGGTGGCCTAATATCTTAGAAACATATTCGATGCGCATTCCTTTTCTCAAAGCTCGCGTGGCGAAAGTATGACGACTTGTATGAAATGTAATGTTTTTATCGATGTCCGCTTTTTTTGCCAATTTCTTTAAATATTTATTTATTAGGGCAGTATTGTTAGAAATAGCGTTATATAACTTAATACGATCACTAAAATCTTTTTGTTGCAGAAAGGGAAAAATCGGTTGCCCATTTTTCTCTTCAGATGGCTTATAAAACTCTAATATTTCAAGTGCTTTGTCCGGTACCTTAATAGAAATTGTATCATTTGTTTTTTGCATTTGAAGATGCAGATGGGAACCGTCAAAATTATCCCATTTCAGCTGTAAGAGGTCGGAAACTCGTATTCCGCCGGCGTAGCAGGCAAACACATATGCGTTACGTACGTGGTTTAACAGAGAATACTCATGTAACTCGAGTTCTTCTAATCTCCCCAACTCTTCATCATCGAGATATGTTCGATCAGAGTTAGCAGAAGGAAGTGTATATTTCCGGAAAGAGTTGTCTTGAGCACTTAGAAGGCCCTCTTTTTCTGCCTCGTTACAAATTTTGCGTAAGACTTTCATATTTGTTCTAATTGTTTGGTCGCTATTCTCCAACTCAACCCGCAAATATTGTTCATAGTTTTTTATCGTTTTAATTGTGATGTCTTTAAAGTTTTGCCCCGTGTCGAAGTATCGTGAGAACTTAGAGATGACACCCTTTACTTTTTTATAGTAACCGTAAGAGTTTCTTTCGTAAACTCTATTAAGGAGAGTCTCAGCAAAGTCAAAGAAACTATTGCTGTTATTTTTATTTAATAAACGCTTCTTTACAGTACGAGGATGAAAATCAGGATTTTCTTCAGATAGTTTTAAAATCTCCTTTTGTACTTTTGCTTTTTTGGTAGCAAGGAGACTGTTTATCCTCATTGAATTGGGGTGATTTTTGCGAACTTTTTGTTTGGCTTCATTCCATTGCTTAGGTTTAAGTTTGACATCTAATGAGAGATAAGCTTTCCGTCGCTTATTAGTAATCCGCATATAAAGAGGCATTAACTCCGCTTGATTGGTTTTATCCTCTCTTCCTATGATTTTAACACTAGCCATATTTTTTTACAAAGATAAGGAATATT
>CAZIGO010000346.1:0-545 GCA_964538595.1 uncultured Chitinophagales bacterium
TCAGTAAAATGCTCATTACCCTTGAATTCAATTTCTTTTATTTTCACCCGAGGACCTTTATCAATTTCAATAAAGAGTACCACACCATTTTTTAAAGAGGTGTCTCGCTTGGTACGCATGTTGATAGTAGCATCCATATAACCCTTGTCTTCAAAGAATTCTTGAATGGTGGTACGCGTGCTTACCTTTAAGTTTTTAGTTAATACTTTACCTCGACTTAAATCAGTACGTTTACGAATATCTTCCGCTTCTCCCTTACGAACGCCAGTAATTTTATATTTAGATAAACGGGGACGTTCGGTAACTTGAATATCCAAGAAAATTTTATTCCCGATAACCTTACTTACTTTGATTTCAATATTTTCAAATAGGCCTTGGTCCCATAAATTGCGGATAGCGTTAGCTATTTGATCACTGGGCACATCAATTTTATCACCTACTGATAGCCCTGACAAAGCGATTAATACGTCTTGATCCATGTTTTTCGCTCCTGACACTGTAATACCCCCGATTTCGTATTCTCTGGGGGTCTCATAATCTATGGA
>CAZIGO010000346.1:555-1229 GCA_964538595.1 uncultured Chitinophagales bacterium
GCCATACCCCAACATGCTGGAGTTATAAGTACTATCAGCAATATGTAAGAAAGTATATACCTCATTGAGACACTTGTTCGCTAATTTTGCCAAATCTACGCTCTCTTTGTTGGAAATCTATAATAGCTTTATATAATTCCTCTTTGTTAAAATCAGGCCATAGAGTTTCGGTAAAATACAATTCTGCATAAGCAATTTGCCAAAGTAAAAAGTTGCTAATACGATATTCTTGACTAGTCCGAATTAATAACTCGGGATCTGGAAAGTCTTTTGTAGTTAAAAAGTCGGATATCATTTGTTCATCAATATCTTCGGGCTGCAATTCACCTTTATCCACTTGTTCAGCTATTGATTTCATTGCTTGGGTGATCTCCCAACGTGCGCTATAGCTTAGAGCTAAAATAAGGGTAAGGCGTTCATTATCTTTGGTCATCCGCTCTGCTTCCCGTAATTCTTTTTGACACTTTTGGGGCAAGTTGTCAATGGCTCCAATAGTTTTCAGTCGAATATCGTTTTCTTGTAGTTCTTTAGATTCCTCCCGAATGGCTTCAACTAATAACTCCATCAACGCATTAACCTCTTCTTGAGGCCGACTCCAATTTTCCGTAGAAAATGCATATAACGTAAGATAAGGAACCCCCAATTCAGCACAACCCTCTACGGTATCACGTACG
>CAZIGO010000346.1:1239-1677 GCA_964538595.1 uncultured Chitinophagales bacterium
AATACGGTTTTTTCCTTGTTCTTTAGCCCATCTGCCATTGCCATCCATAATAACGGCAATATGTTTGGGCAAATTATCCGCGTCTATTTGTTCTTTCAATTCCATCAGCCCTGTTTAGTGTAATGAAAACAAATTTAAATAAAAAGTTACCGTTTTGCTGAGCAAAGTTTTACTAATTATAAAACATTCGAAAGCTTATAATTTTTTTGGCGTAGGACATATTATATCCCAAAACGTATAAGTTAACATTACGCCCACAAATAAATAGTCGTCTTTAGTAGAGGGGTTCCCTCTTTGTTTGCCTGGTATACTCCCCATACGTTCTGATGATTCACTGCCGGATCGATCAGACATTGCTATCGTCACTTCCGGATGTTCTTTATCATATCGTCGTATTAAATGTTCATCAGGATACGTCCCCCCTACATCGTCCAAATA
>CAZIGO010000346.1:1687-2347 GCA_964538595.1 uncultured Chitinophagales bacterium
CAAATAATCCGTAATGGTCTCTCGGAGGCCAAACTCAATATTTAAATTCCAATGCGGTGTTAATTTATACCGTATGCCTCCCCCAAGGGGAAAGGACAATTGAGTATAGCTGTATTTACTAGGAGTAAACTCGGCTGGTGTGTTTTGGCCTTCGGTTCCTAAAGCACGAAGTTCATATGTTTGGCCTTGATACGTGGCGGTGGGTTTGAACTGAAACAAACTGATTCCCGCTAATAAATAAGGCGTAAACCGATCTTCCCAATCTCTTATATCAAATTTGAAAAAATTAAACTCTAACTGTTGAGATAACTCAAATATATTAGATTGAAAACTTAAATTACGTTGTTTTTGCCAGGGATTTTCAGCATATTCATCACTAAACCCCACTCTACCATAGATTAAACTCGTTTTTGTGACTAAATAATCATTCAAAATGATGCGATAAAGTCCTCCGGAAGCGATATCTATCTGCCGAAAGCTATAGTCCGGATTTAAATCTCCAAAATAGTGACTACCGCCGACAAAAATCCCGACTTCTGAGTTTTGAGCGGATACAAAAGAAACACTCAATACAATAGCAAGTATATATAGTATAGTCCTCATAAAAATATAGAATAACCCTTAAGTTAAACGTAGAACGAATAAAGAGCGGCAAATGTT
>CAZIGO010000347.1:0-619 GCA_964538595.1 uncultured Chitinophagales bacterium
TGATGCCCGGCTCAATAAAGGTCCATACCGGTCGGTCGATATCAGCCATTTCTTTACTTAGTAGTTCAGGCCGCGTATATCCGGTATGGTTTTTGTTTAAAAACTGGAGACCGACGACGCGGGCCATTAATGCGAGATCGCCTACGTTGGAGGTTAGGCCGGCATCGGCTTGGATAAAAAATCGTATCTTGTCGGCTTCCAGTGTTTTGACAACATTTCCCTTTTTCAATTGATGACTGAAGTTACCGATGCCAAACCCACCATAGGCCTCAGCAACAAAAGGGTCACTTAATACCGAATGGACGCCGATACCAGGTTCAATTAAGAATCGTTCGTTAGTAATATCTCGAGTAAGCGTCTGGCTGGTATCCGAGTCATCGGAATTGCGGTGGGTGTATTGTCCATTTAACATTACCCCTACTTTATCGGTAACAGCATAGGCAGCTTGATAATTAGCGTGATTGAAAGTTGCCCTGAACTCATTTTTTTCCTTGAATAACGGCACATTTTGCATACTGGGGCGGTAGACGGCAGTACTGCAGCTACTTACTATAATAGCTGTGAATATATAAAATAGTAGCTTAATAAGACGGCATGATATCATAGTAAACCGTTTTGA
>CAZIGO010000347.1:629-2337 GCA_964538595.1 uncultured Chitinophagales bacterium
TCCCAAAATTATTACTCTGTGTTGCGTTTGCTATTTGAACTCACGGTAAACCGTTTTGATAAGCTAATTTAAAAACATTTTGTTATTTGCCAAATCATTCCGACGGGAGAGAGAGGGGGAGTTGGTAGGGGGAGTGGTCTTTGTAAATTAAATTAGAAAGTGTAATACCCATTAATCGTACGGCCCGTTGTTCCAAGGGAGCATGCTTTAGTAAGTAGCGGGCAGTTTGGAAAAGTTCAGATAGTTGCTGAACCGGTTGAGATTGAGTAGTGCGCCGGGTAATTTGTTGAAAATTACTAAACTTTATTTTAAGTGTAACAGTTCGTCCAGTAACGCCGGCCTTTTTGGATCGTGCTATTACTTTTTCTGCTATAGGCTTGAGCGCTACTTGCATTTGGTGGGGATCTTGTAAATTATGGCGGAAGGTGGTTTCGGCGCCGACAGACTTGCGTTGACGATCGGGGTTGACCGGTCGTCGATCGATTCCGCGGGCAATATAATAATAATGGGAGGCTTTTTTGCCGAAGATCTTGGCCAGGTCGGGTAAGGCCCATTGTCGCAAATCATAACCTGTTTTTATATTATAGTGGTACATCTTTTGAGCCGTCTTTTTTCCGATCCCATGAAATTTTTCGATGGGCAGGTCCGCTATAACCTCCCTGTTCTCTTTCGGATGTATAAGTGTGAGGCCATCCGGCTTATCTTGATCGGATGCATATTTGGCTAAGAATTTATTGTTGGCTACACCGGCCGAGGCTGTCAAGCCGGTAGTGTTTTTGATCTTCTGTTTTAGCTCCTTAGCGATATCTTTGGCCGCGTGGATGTAAGAGGTTTGAGGTGACATATCGAGGTAGGCTTCATCTAAAGAGAGCGGTTCCACCAGGTGCGTGTATTCATGAAAATGCGCTCGTATTTTTTTGGCTATTTTACGATATACCCGGAAGCGCGGGGAGACAAAAATGAGATGAGGACACAAGTCTAAGGCCTGTTGAGAAGGCATAGCAGAATGGATACCAAAGGGGCGCGCTTCATAGCTGGCAGCCGCTACGACGCCCCGTGGGGGCTGACCTCCTACCACTACTGGCTTACCCCGGTAGTTAGGATGGTCTCGTTGTTCGACGGAAGCATAGAAAGCATCCATGTCGATATGGAGGATCGTACGGCCAGCCATAAGAAATAATATAACTATTTTTTTAGAGAAACTCGCCCAGGCGGTGTAGGTACTTTTGCCGGAATTTTTTTAGATCCTCAGTAGTATCGATAGCAGCACTTTCATGGTCTGTCAATCCTACTTTGATGGGGAACCCGTGTTCGAGCCACCGTAGTTGTTCTAATTGCTCTGCCTTTTCCAGTGGCGTGGGGAGTAACTCAACTAATTGAAGCAGCGTAGGGAGACGAAAACCGTATAATCCCACATGTTTATAAAAAGTATTTTATCAATATCCCGGAGAAAAGGGATAGCTTGTCGGCTAAAATATAAAGCTTCGTCGTTATCGTTGAGTACCACTTTCATCTCGTTTGGGGAAAAGAGATCGTCGAGAGTGGTAACTTTATTGATCAAGGTTCCGATTTGGGTATTCGGTTGTTCAAAAAGTTGAATGAGTGCTGATATCTGTTGAGGGTGGACAAGTGGTTCATCGCCTTGAATATTGAGTACCACATCAAATCGATCTTTGTAATGTCGGGCCACTTCCCCACAGCGCTCCGT
>CAZIGO010000348.1:0-2323 GCA_964538595.1 uncultured Chitinophagales bacterium
AAGAGGAGAAAAAAGTATAACGGCTGTTTGTTAACAGGAGCATCTGTTAAAAATGAAGATGTTTTGATATTTTCATTTGCGTTAGTTGTTACCTTGCCTGCCCTTGTTTCTTGAGGAGAGATTCGAGTGTCAACAATCTTGTTCCCTTCCCTACACTATGGCAATTATCGGAGCCCTTTACATTGCTGTCGAGACAAATTCTCTTTGAGTAAGCGGCGAGCCCGGTAGAGCGAAGAGTGCACTGTTCCTAATGGAAGCGATAGTATTTCCGCTATTTCTTTATATTGATACTCCTGAACTTCGCGCAGAAGTAGTATGGTCCTGTAACGCCGAGGAAGAGCATATAAAGCTTTTATCATCAAATCACTAAAGGTCCCGACTTCTTCGTCGGGTAACTCCTCCTTTTTTCGGCCCCGCCCCGTCAGTGTGCGCGAGGAGGAAGTTATATCTTCTTCAAAATGTACTGTAATGGGTTGCCGCTGACGTCGATGATACTCATTGATAAAACGATTTTTTAATATAGTAAATAACCAAGCCCGAGCATTCGTCCCTTCCTTGTAAGAAGTTAAATACCGATAAGCCCTGAGGTAGGTTTCTTGTACGAGATCCTCTGTATCACTTATATTTTTGGTTAAAGAGTATGCAAAACGGTATAAATCTTGCCACCATGGCCATAATTCTTGATAAAATACACGATGCGATTTTTTTCGCATACTCGAGGGGAATCCCTTTTTTAAATTCCCCGGTATAAGTAACTTATTTTGCAATACTTCCATATCTTAATTCTTTATCTCTTGATTAAATAATGCATTTCTTCCTCCCTTTCCTATGATACACATCATAGGACTCCTGTAAGTATGAATTATTTTGCCCCGATGTTCAGATAAAAAAGATAACCGGTTATGATACCTGTCATAATCCGTCAACTCATTATGCCGGTACTTAATACAAAACAGAAAGAGGCTTATAATAGCCCATTGAGGGTTTTATATTCTTCCAATCAATTCCTAAGTTAGCGGCTTAATATGATCACCACACTATTCCGTTATATACAACAATGGCTCCCCGCATTAGAAGAATGGTTGATGCGGTGTTGGTATTGGTACATCAGCCGGGCCGACACCGCTCAAGAAGTTACTTTTATGAACTATGGGTATGCCTATAAGCAACCGATTTCCCTCCCTGCCGATCAAGAAGGCAATCGTTATCCGATACAACTCTACCACTACATCACTTCTTCCACCGATTTACAAAATAAACGGGTACTTGAAGTCGGTTGCGGCCGGGGAGGCGGGGCAGCCTATGTATACCATAACTTTCACCCAAAACAATTAACCGGTCTAGATTTGAGTAATGAGGCTATCCGGTTTTGCCAACAATATTATGCGGAGGAACCGCATTTACAATTTCAACAAGGCGATGCACTCCAGTTATCCCACTACTTCGATGCTTCCAGCTTTGACATAGTAATCAATATAGAATCGTCACACCGATATGCTGAGATATCCACTTTTTTAACTGAAGTAAAATATGTTTTGTCCTCAGGCGGTTATTTTTTATGGAGTGACTTCCGGGAATCAAGTGAATTTGCCGAGTTGAAGCAATGTATCGCCGAAAGTGACTTCCAGTGGATCAAAGAGCAAGATATAACCACCGAAGTTGTGGCCGCCCTCAACCGAGACACCCCTCGGCGTACTCGTCTCATCAACAAACTCACCCCTGCTCCCCTCCGCCATCCGGCCCATGAATTTGCCGGCACCAAAGGCACCCAACTTTACCAATCCTTTATCAAACGCGACAAATATTATTTCAATTATATACTCCAATCCCCTTAGATAATTGTTCCCGTCCAGCACCTCTTTTAATATGATTCAAATCATAAAAGGGGAACCTCATTAGTCGTATAATTATTAAAAAATATGTACGGCGGAGGTATCCCAACAGAACATCCCTTATCCCAACAAAAGGAAGACAAGCAACAACTGGCCGAATTTGAAGCACGCATTCAACAGGGCGAAAAAATTGAGCCGGATGATTGGATGCCGGAGGAGTATCGGCAACAACTCATTCGCATGATCGAACAACATGCCAATTCAGAAATTATCGGGGCACTGCCTGAAGGAACTTGGATCACGAGAGCTCCGACCTTACAACGCAAAATGACCCTTGTTGCTAAAGTACAGGATGAAATCGGGCATTGCCAGTTATTATACAGTGCCGCAGAAACACTGGGAAAATCAAGAGCGGAGATGACTAATGACCTGTTGAGTGGAAAGCGAAAATATTCTAATGTTTTCAATTATCCCGCTAAGACTTGGGCCGA
>CAZIGO010000349.1:0-1673 GCA_964538595.1 uncultured Chitinophagales bacterium
GGGCGTCTTACTGCTTAAGGGGCAGGATATACATTTTTCCCAATTTTATCATTCACCTCTTAATTTAAATCCGGCTTTTTCTGGTCAATTTGAGGGGCGTTATCGTTTAGTGGGTAATTATCGGCATCAATGGGCAGCCGTGGGTCCTTCCGATAGTAAGATTCCTTTTGTAACTTATGCCGCCTCTTATGATCGCTCATTTCCCCTCTCTTTTACTGAAAATGATAAATTTGGAGCGGGTCTTCAACTTTTTCAAGATCGGGCTGGTAACGTCGGTTTGTCCAATAAGTCAGTCTTCCTATCTGGCAGTTATCGTTATAAGTGGGACGAGGATAGTAGACATACCTTGATGTTTGGTATGCAAGGTGGGGTGGTGAATAAAAGCGTTGACATGAGTGAATTAACGTTTGGTGATCAAATCAAAACCCAGGGACAACGCTTGCAAACTGATCCGGGTGGTGGGGAACCCCTCTCAAAAGATGCGATTACCTATTTTGACTTAAATACAGGAGCGTATTGGACTATGAATGTGTTTGAGCGGTTGAATGTAAATGCCGGCATGAGTGTTTTTCACCTCACCCAACCTAAGGAAAGTTTTACTCAAAGCAGTGATGATGTAGATGATCGATTGGATATGCGTTCAACGATTCATGCTGGGGCGCAATATCAGCTCAATAAAAAAATGGATATTTTACCAGGTTTAATGGTGATGAACCAAACAAGAGCCCAAGAAATTAATATAGGATCTAACATATCCTATCGTTTAACTAAGGAAGAAAATAGTTTTCAAGGTGTACTGTTTGGAGGATTATGGTCTCGTATGTCGGCGTTCAATCAAATTGTCGATGCGGTAATACCTACTATAGGCCTACAACGAGGAGCGGTAAGAGCTGCTTTAAGTTATGATGTGAATGTTTCTTCACTTACTGATGCTTGTGCTTATAGGGGAGGACCTGAAATTTCAATTATATTTATTCCTCAACCGTTTGAAATAGAAATCCAAAAAGAACAAATTCGTTGTATACGGTTTTGAATTAAAGCCCAATGCCACCCATGATGAATAATGCTATAACATACAATTTTCAGAATAACATAAAACTGTTGGTTTGGGGTATATTAATGCTAGGGGCTATGGGGGCTTTTGCTCAAACCGAGCAATCCGTTCTTTTTGTCGAAGATTTTGATAGCAATTCTCCGGCTGATTTTGTGTTAAATTCAACGGCTGGTTTCAATGATTTTGGTACCGATTTATGGGTTATCAACGACAAATTTGATGGTAAAGGTATTTACATGGATACGCCTCCTCAAGACTCAACAGAAGGAGATGCCGGACAGCTATGTAAAGCGGGTTCAAATTATCTGCACGTTAACGATACAACCTCCTTACCGGAAAGTGCAACATATAAACCTGATGTTAAATCTGAACGTTGGGCGGTAATGAGTACGGATATGTGTACTTATGGTTATCAAGACGTTGTAATGTCTTTTTGGTGGACCGGTAAAGGAGCACCAGAGGCATTTGCTGAAGTTTATTATAGTACCGATGGAGGTACTACTTGGAATTTGGCGCAAACCAACCAAGGGCGAACCAAGTTTAAAAACATGGAAAAATGGAAGTATACGGAGATATCAATGCCGGCTTTTAAAGATCAAGACAATTTAATGTTCGCTTT
>CAZIGO010000349.1:1683-2322 GCA_964538595.1 uncultured Chitinophagales bacterium
TACCAAGAAAAACAACGGAGGAGAATTGTCCTTTGGAGTAGATGATATCATGGTAGTAGGAAAATATGAAGAAGATGTTCCTCAAGCTGATATTATGGCCAAGGATATTCAACCCGATACTGTTTGTCATGAAGATCCGGAACGACTGGATTTAACGTTTCAGGTCACATTTTCGGATACGATGTGCCCCGGTACTTATTTAATAGAGTTTTCTGATAAAAATTGTGATTTTAGCGGCACCACCTACCCGTTTGCCTTTTTCGAAATTAATTCTACACATTGGGGTAACTACAATATTAATGGTACACTTCCTATTCCAACAGACATTCCTTTGGGATCTTGTTATTGCTTTCGAGTAAATCGTCTTTCCGCTCCAGAGATACAAGGTTCGCCGAATCAACGGTGTTTTACCATTGATGATTGTCAAGACTCTATTAAAATTGCTTCTCGTCCGCCGGTATTGAAGGATGATAAGTCACGAATGGGGCAAGACCATATCTGTAAAAACAGTGTAATTGATGTGCCCTTTCTTTCTTTCGGAGGATTTAACCCAGGCAATACCTATTCTTTAGAACTTTCCGACTCCAACGGAACTTTTCATGATCCAGACACAATAGGAGGACCAATGGATGATAAAAC
>CAZIGO010000350.1:0-1350 GCA_964538595.1 uncultured Chitinophagales bacterium
GATGGCCTCATAATGGGGGATGTTACTTTGACGTTTATTGCCCCCTTCATTCGGTTTATGTAGCGGTTTCGTAAGCATGGGATTGTACTTTTTTGAGTTCACGACCTAAAAAGCGCGCTATGGCTTCCATACCATTAACGGGCTCTGGGTGACGGGCTTCCGCTTCGGCATTATAATTGGTATTGATATTCACGTCATACACATAGCGTTTACCGTCCTTACCCGGCGCAAATTCGATAGCGGCAATCTCTATACCGCTGTCTTCCAAAAATGTCTCATACTGTGGAAGATCCGGATTATAGTAATCGGATAATATCTCGAACTTTGGGCGCGTTTGTTGTTGGGCCGGTACCGTATCGCACGCATCAGCGGGGCACAATTCAAAGCCATCTGAGGTATCGACCCGGACCGCATAGTAGAACTTGCCATCAATAAATTCATTGCGAATAATGGCCCCATTGTTGGGTTCAATATATTGCTGGACCAAGAAGACGCCATCCAGCGAATAATTGGGGTCCAAATCGGGCAGCGCTTGTCGTAACTCTTTTAATGAATGATATAATTGCACGCCGGCACCGGTTCCGCCTCGATTGGGCTTTAGAATAAAAGGATATTCATCAAGTTGACGGGCGGCCTCTAATACTTCTCGTTTCCCCACTGCCGCAAGAGTCCGGGGTGTAGGGATACCGTGTTTTTGTAATTGGAGATATTGCTCATACTTACTAACTTCTAATTGCATGGCTCGCCGATTGTTAATGACTCTCCGACCCTGCTGTTCTAACCAAGCCACCACCTGACCGGTCAATTCCGGTGCATAACGGTGCCCCCGCGTATGGGAGGAGGCACTCATTCGATTATAAAACACGCCAGGCGGCGCCGGTTTCCCCAAATCCACTTGACCCTTATTAATAAACCACTCTTCAAAAGGAATATCGAGGACCTTAAAACTTTCACGGAGGGGTTGATTCCACGCATCATTTTCGTGTAACACATAGACTTTAGGCGTCGGACTGGTAATTGAATATTGAGATATACGTTGCTCGTTATTGGATATAGTCATGACAGTCATTTTTCGAATGAAAAAATATTAAATCATCTCAAAAGTCGGGAAAAGAGGGATTATAGTACGATATAGGAGGGATCTACCCTACCAACAGAGCAGCGTGGTGATATAAGCTTGGCTGAAACGGATATGTAAAAGTTGAAGTAATGACATTGATAAAGAGTAAATTTTTTGTAGTGAAAATGGTAAATAGAGAAAACCGGGAAACGGGAAAGCTACTTTTAACGACAACAACACATACACCAACAACAGCAGGTGAACGGATAAGAAAGTAGGTGGTATGCGAG
>CAZIGO010000350.1:1360-1963 GCA_964538595.1 uncultured Chitinophagales bacterium
TAGAAATATGAAAAATGTGCCAAAAAAATTTGACATAAAACTGATGAATAGGGTGTTCCCCCATTATATAAATCCCCAAAAATCCCTACCTTTGCGGAGAAAACCGACTCGTCATGCAATTTGTCTCTTACAAAAGCGATACCGCCGATAAACTGGGGCTTTTGGTCAAAAATCAAATCTATCCCATTGAGCAATTATCCGAAGAGCTACCGGATAATATGATGGACTTCCTCTGGAATTGGGATTATTGTTATGCGGAAGCTCAACAACTCCACAAAAAAATATTGAGTGGCAAGTTTGATGAAGTCGGGGTTGATCGGCAAGAAGTGACGCTACTCTCCCCCGTACCAGAACCCACCTCGTTGCGAGATGCTTATGCCTTCCGGCAACATGTAAAAACCGCCCGGGCGAATCGTGATGCTGAGATGATACCGGAATTCGACCAATTTCCGGTGTTTTATTTCACCAATCATAATGCTGTTTATGGACCGGGCCCTGTGCCCTGCATGTCCGACCACTTTAAAAAATTGGATTATGAGCTGGAAGTGGCTGCCGTTATCGGCGATCAAGGAAAAAACATTCGCGCTGAAAATGCCGACGATT
>CAZIGO010000350.1:1973-2319 GCA_964538595.1 uncultured Chitinophagales bacterium
ACGATTATATTGCGGGCTTTATGATCATGAATGACTTGAGTGCCCGTCAATTGCAAAAAGAAGAAATGAAATTAAACTTGGGCCCGGCCAAAGGAAAAGATTTTGCCAATATTTTCGGCCCCGTGATGGTACCGGCCGATCAACTGCAAGAACATCAGAGTGAACCGTTTGATGGACATACCGGCGGAACTTATGATTTAACAATGCGGGCCTATGTTAATGGACAACAAATTTCAGAAGGGAATATGGCGAATATGAATTGGACCTTTGCGGAAATTATTGAACGGGTCTCATATGGTACCGAAATTTATCCCGGGGATGTTATTGGCTCCGGAACGGTGGGCAC
>CAZIGO010000351.1:0-2304 GCA_964538595.1 uncultured Chitinophagales bacterium
TTTTTCTAGTAAATAAGATATCTGATCATTCAGCAATTGATATAATTAATAATTATAAAAATATAGATTTTAAAAATAGTACTAAATATCATCAATTTAAAATAGTTAAGGAAGGGTATCTTGGAAACAATTATCTTATTGATATAGTGGACAGTGTTTATATAAAGATAAATGTAGACTCAAATTTTATTAAAAACAATGAAGAACTGTTATTCTATACCCAGCATGACACTTTGTTAAGTTTCTCTAAGCAAAATATCCAGACTACACTTGAGTTCTTGAAAGGTAATACATTTAAACTACCCTTGAATTCAGAAGGATGTGTCTTTATAAATTATTCTGCTAATAAGGATACATTGAATGTTGAACGTAATCCCATACTAGATATTACAGTTAATAAAGGGAATTTGGAAGTGAAGAAGAAAACAAAATATGAATATTATAATTTATATGAGGGTGTCGGTAATGATAGTTTGATTCTAGTTCTGCGGTCATTATCAAGTTTTACTGATATTGACTCCCAAGTTACCTATGATATATATTTGGAGGATAGTTTTTATAGACGTATATCATTAAATCGATTTCAAATAACAACGGCTGGGGTAATGTATTATATTGAGAGACCAAAGCCACCGATAATAGGCATTAGTGTTAATGGTAGTCCTATAAAGTATGTAGATGTAGGTGGATATTTATATTTTGACGTATTTCCTAAAGGGAGAAAGAAGGATGAGAAAACTTTACTAACCCATTTATACTTGCGTAATACTGATTTACCAACTCATCACCCTTTTAAAAAAATTAGGTGACTTTATAAGAAAATATCAGACTCCTAATGATAATACAGGCCAGCAACAATTCAGGTCAGATTTAGATTATTTAAGACGACAAATGCAATCACAAAGAATGCTTCAACAAATCACAATCATCGGGGCTCATATTTCGAAGGATTTTAATAATGGAAATTCTACGGGTGGTTGTACTACTAAGTGTCCTGATATAAGTAAGTAACTATTAGACTCTAAGGTCAGTATATTGTGATACCAATAGTGAGTTATAAAAATTTAGAATAAAAGCCCTTTATGTACTTTATTGTTACTTGTTTAAGACAGTATAAACTTATATGTATAGGGTTGTTAGTAGGTATTATAAGCTGTCAACAGTCGGATCATAATACTGAAAACTCTGATGATAAAGATACTATGACCTTAAATCATAACTCCAAAGATTTTTTTTATCTATATTTTTTGAGATATACTTTAGACAGCACTGAGGTGGACAGTATAATGAAGGAGAGATACCCTCGCTATTTTAAACAAAAAAAGACACCCTCAGATTCAAATCAATATTTTGAGCTTAAGCGTTTGGCAATAAGGAAAGCTCTTATCAAGGATTCAGTACCTTTAGAATATCTAAAACATGATAAAGAACACAAGTTTATAGTTAAAAGGTATAATACATATTCTAGTGTAAAAGCTTATTTAGACTCATTTGTTTTTTCAAATTATATACTACACGCACCCACACCACGAGTAATTTTATATACTAAGAATGATACTTTACTTGATTTGCAACAAAAAGAAATTAATATACCCGAGGAAAATTATTATATTTTAAAAATACCGCCATCTAAAGTGGTTTTTTTTTCAATGGAGGGATACTACAGTAAACATAAATGTTAATAAATATAAGTTTATACAATTTGATTATTCAACCTTTTCAGAAAAAAGAGAGTATAATGTTTATAAAAATAAAGCCTCATTTATTCATCAAGGTCTTTTGAAACACAAAGATAGTATCGTAATTACTATGGAAGGCCCCGTTCTTGACAATAAATTGGATCGTAATGAATATTTAAAAAAGATAGATACATTTGACTTTTATTTAACAGACACTACTTTGTATAAAAGAATATTGGTAAGATCATCAATTGCTCCAGATCAATGGAGTCAGGATTTAATTTATCATATGAAACGCCCGGAATCCAATAAATTAGGAGTTAGCGTCAATGGGAGCAAAATAAAGTGGTTAAATATTAAGAATTATACGTTTATGGATATATTATCTCCTTCACGTATCCCAAAAGAAAGGGAAGAACAGGTAGTCGAAGAAAAAGACTTCACAAATAGAGATACTACATTTATTAGATTGTATAGCAGACCATATGGCTTTCGTCAATCCAATCTCGATTACAACATGGGAATCATGTATTATAAAACACTGAAGTAGTATTAAAGATTATTCAAACCATCATTCACCCGGATCCTGGATGAATACGAAGAAATCATAAAAGTGATGGAAGCG
>CAZIGO010000352.1:0-2300 GCA_964538595.1 uncultured Chitinophagales bacterium
CTTATCAACAATTTGAGCAGCAATTTCAGCGGCATTAGGGGTAAAATGTATATCGGCCACGATAGGGGTATCATAACCGTGGTTTTCAATTCGAGATTTGATATCTTCCAGGTATTTGGCCGCCCTTTTATTTTGAGCCGTCACCCGAACGATCTCACACCCGGCATCGGCTAACTTCATCACTTGATCTGCAGTACTTTCTATATCCATCGTATCCGTGGTTGTCATTGACTGGATACGGATGGGATTATTACCGCCGACACCGACGTTTCCGACCATCACTTCCCTAGTCTTCAAGCGACTATACTTTGTTACACTATTACAATACTGACGGTCGGTTTTACTTTTGGGCATAGCTGTAATCATAAATCAACTCTTATTTAAATGGGTGTACAAAGATTTTTCACCGAATAGCCTCTGTTCTTCTCCACTTATCAAATTTATAAAATCCTCCCCTAACATGCTAATATTAATAAATATCTCCTTCTTGGGGACGCATAGTAATAGATTCAACGTTTGTACGGTCCGACATATTATAGGCGCACCAGATAGCCTGGGCGACATCTTCGGGAGGCATAAACCGTTCTTCCGATAGTTCACTGCCTGCCCAGGAAGCGGTATAAGTGGCACCGGGCAAGACAGCCGTCACTTTTACGTTATAAGGTTTCATTTCTTCCCGTAATACTTTGGTCAAACCCAACAAGCCATGTTTGCTAATACAATAAGCCCCTCCATTGGTATAAGCAGTTAAGCTTGCTGTGGAACATACATTAACAATATGTCCCTGTTCTCGCTCTTTCATATCCTCGATCAAAGCCCGCGTCAAATAATACGCGCTGTACAAATTGGTATTTATCAATTCAGGCAATACGCCCTCTGGTTCATTGTGAATGGATCCCTGTATAAACCGTCCCGCATTATTGATCAGTAAGTCCACGGGTATGTTTTGCTTTTGAACCTGTTGCCCCACTTTTTTCACTTCCGCTTCTTTAGAAAGATCGGCCGGGCAAATACTTACACGTATCGAGGAATGTTGTTGCTGTAATGTGTGCTGTACCTCTTCTAGATCTTCAACAGTTCGTGCTACTAAAAACAGATCACTCCCTGCTTTAGCGAGCTTGTCGGTAACCGCCCGCCCAATACCTTTTGTGGCCCCTGTAACAACTGCAAACATACTTGAACTTCGTTTAGATAAAGCGAAGTTAATGAATTTTTATATCTTCCGTTTATCCACTAAAATAAGCTGCAGGTTAAAAAGAGTTCATAAAAATTACCTAATTTTGAGGATATGAAATTCTTTTATTATTTCGGGCGCTACTTGATATTGCTCAAAAACCTCTTTGTCAAACCAGAGAATGTTAAAGTTTATTGGCAGGAGACCATGCGCCAGATGAACGATATCGGGGTGGGGTCCATCGGTATTGTGGCCATTATCTCCTTCTTTGTCGGGGCAGTGACAGCAGTCCAAACCGCCTATCAACTGATCAGCCCCCTCATTCCCATGTCATTAATAGGGGCTGTCGTTACCGACTCATCTATTCTTGAGTTAGCTCCCACGATCACATGCCTGGTATTAGCCGGTAAAGTCGGGTCAAGTATTGCTTCCGAGCTGGCTACAATGCGCGTAACCGAACAAATCGATGCTTTAGAAGTGATGGGAGTAAATGTGACGGCTTATCTCGTGATGCCTAAAATCATTGCTTCCATAGTGGTGATCCCTTTACTTATTATTATTGCTTGTTTCTTAAGCATTTATGGCGGGTTATTAGCGGGCACCATGTCGGGTATTTTGACGAGCCAACAATTCATTGACGGCGCACAAGGTACATTTAAACCATACACGATCGTTGTCAATATCATCAAATCGACCAGCTTTGCTTTTATTATTTCTTCCGTTTCCTCTTACCAAGGGTTTTATACAAAAGGCGGCGCCCTTGATGTAGGTATTTCAAGCACCAGAGCGGTCGTTTTTAGTTGTATTTTTATCTTATGTGCAGATTATTTGATCGCCGAACTATTATTATAGTATTATGATTGAAGTGCAAAACATTACAAAGTCATTCAATGGCGATCCCGTTTTAAAAGATGTCAATGCCTCTTTTCATCCGGGAAAAACCAACTTAATTATCGGAGCCAGTGGCTCCGGCAAAACAGTACTTATGAAGTTGATGGTAGGTCTATTGGAAGTGGAAGAAGGGAAAGTTATTTACGATGATCGCGTTTTTTCTGAAATGACATTTAAAGAAAAAAAGGAGATCCGCAAGGAAATAGGAATGTTGTTCCAGGGGACCGCTTTATTT
>CAZIGO010000353.1:0-2293 GCA_964538595.1 uncultured Chitinophagales bacterium
GCCCTCAGTAAAAGGTGTTACGGTATCAACCACTACGGGCCTTGACCGAACAGCTCAACAATTCAAAAATCATCTTCAGCCCGATACAGAAAGTATGGAAGGTGCTGCTTTTTTCCACAGCTGTGAATATTTTGATCAAGATTGTTTACAAATTCGAGCTATTTCTAACTATATTCAAAAGCGTCAACGAAAACGTTGGCGCTTAAAACCAGCTCTTCGCAACCTACGTAGTTGGAAGGACGATTTCTTAGTAGCTTTAAAACGTTCTCATAAAGAAGAAAAGAAAACATCATGAAAACATTAACCCTTGGTTTTTCCCCTTGTCCTAATGATACTTTTATTTTTGATGCATTGGTTAATGATAAAATTGATACAGGATCGTTACAGTTTGATCCCGTTTTGGCTGACGTAGAAGAATTAAATGAAAAAGCTTTTAATGAAGAGTTGGATATCACTAAACTGAGCTATCATGCTTTTGCCTATGTCGCACAACAGTATGCTTTGCTTAACTCGGGAAGCGCTTTGGGCAATAAATGTGGCCCCTTATTGGTGGCTCGCCAACCTTGTAAGCTGTCTGAGATAGATGACTTGCAGATTGCGATCCCGGGTCGTTATACTACGGCTAACTTTTTGTTGAGTATTGCGCGCCCCCAAGCTACCAACAAGGTTCCCATGCTTTTTTCTGATATTGAAGAGGCAGTGGCGCAAGGAACTGTAGATGCCGGCCTCATCATACATGAAAGTCGTTTTACTTATAAAGAAAAAGGGCTCCATAAGATAGCGGACTTAGGGGATCACTGGGAATCTAATACATTATTACCCATCCCGTTGGGAGGTATTGCTATTCACCGTAGTATGGATCGTGCTTTACAACAGCAAGTGGATGCTCTGATTAAGGAGAGCGTTGATTATGCGCTACAAAACTCTTCTGAGGCCCTTGCCTATGCTAAGCAGTATGCTCAAGAAATGGACACGAACGTAATGTTTCAGCATATAGATTTGTATGTCAACAACTATACCATGGATCTTGAAGAAAAAGGGCGTACGGCTGTTCGTAAAATGTATGATATTGCTCAGGATCAGTCTATTATTCCCCCCTTGCCCGAAGACTTGTTTGTTGAACCCGCCCATCTTCGATATAAAACAGCTTAGTAATGATTGTAGTTACAGGAGCGGCCGGTTTTATTGGAAGTTGTTGGGTGAGTAAGTTAAATCGAGAAGGTTATACCGATGTTGTTGCGGTTGATGATTTTTCCGATCCCCAAAAAAATAAAAACCTTGCCGATAAACAGCTTACTGAAAAAGTTCACCGGCAGCAATTTTTTGACTGGTTAGATAATCATCATCAACGGGTACAATTTATTTTTCATTTGGGAGCCCGGACGGATACTACGGAATTTGACAATTCAATTTTTGATCGCTTAAATCTGAATTATTCTAAAAAAGTATGGCAACTTTGTGTCAAATATGGATTACCGTTAGTGTATGCCTCTTCGGCAGCTACCTATGGCTCAGGGGAGCAAGGGTATAAAGATGACCACGAAATTATTGATCAGTTGCAACCTTTGAATCCCTATGGAGAATCTAAACAAGCGTTTGATCAATGGGCATTGCAACAAGAAGAAAAGCCTTACTTTTGGATCGGGTTGAAGTTTTTTAATGTCTATGGACCCAATGAATATCATAAGGGTAATATGGCTTCTGTGATCTGGCAAGCTTTTCAGCAAATCCAAGATAACGGCCAGATAAAACTATTCCGCTCTCATCACCCCGATTTTGAAGATGGAAAACAATTACGCGATTTTATCTATGTAAAAGATGTGGTTGATGTGCTTCATTTTTTAATGCATCATCGCCAGGATAACGGTATTTATAACTTAGGGACCGGCAAAGCTCGTACATTTTTAGATTTAGCACATAGCGTGTTTAAAGCCATGAACAAACCGGTTGATATTAAGTTTATCCCTACTCCTGTAGAAATACGGGAAAATTATCAATACTTTACAGAAGCTGAGATGGAAAAGTTGCGGTCTATTGGTTATAACGCTCCTTTTACTTCCCTTGAATCAGGTATTACTGATTATGTAAAAAAATATTTGATACCGGCAAAATATTATTGAACGCTGTCGTAGTTTTTACAATTCTTCAACAGGTAGAAGTTGCCCTGTGTACTACTCCCATTTCTTCTTTATTAGCTCCTATGTATTTCTGTTAATACTTTAGCCCCTTTCCAATACCTCTAAATTCTATTGTTTTAAAAACAAGTTTTGATTAGTCTAAAAATTATTTTAGG
>CAZIGO010000354.1:0-2070 GCA_964538595.1 uncultured Chitinophagales bacterium
CCACAATTTTTTTTGTATGTTTCTGAAATTTCCAAGTATTAAAGACATTGTATATCTGGGCTAAATAACTCCATAACCCTTTTATAGTAGGAGGTGAGTGGTTTTTGCATAAATTACAAATATTTTTTACTATAAATTTTTATATACTATAATAGTATTCTAACGTAACCATACCGTCACCATACCGTCACCATAGAAATAATAAAAACACTGAAAGCCTTTATATAAAAGTATATAATAGGTAGGTTCGATTCCCGCCAGCTCCACTTTTCTTCCTATTAAGTGAACCCATTCTTTATTCTTTTCCAGTAACTTCTTAGCGGTTTTTTCCCCTTTCATTTATTCGTTCTGCTACATTTTATATTGACCGTTTGACCGTTCTTAACGTATCAACTTACTGTTTTACCATCATTCTAGTAATCTGAAATATCAAGTTTACTTTATCCAATACCCTGTTGTACGCCGATTTAAGAATAGTAATAAAATGATGAGCCACTTAAAGAGCACATGGGAGGAGCCCCCACCCTCTGATAAGGGAGGGGGGCGGCCCATGCACCCTGTGGTGGATGGTGGGGTAAGTTAAATACAGTGATACATAAACATATATATCATTAACATTCTATCATATCGTATAATAAACAAAAGCTATTACGATTTAAAATATATCTGGACTAAATTTATTAACATTTAAACTTATAGTTAAACAATACAGTTAATACTCCCGTCTCCCCCCCCTATTTATCAAGTAAGAGCTCCTGGGATCAGTTCTCTACAACGTTTTAAGCCGGTAGGTCTTTTCTATTATTTAATAAGGACTTTTTGGCTTTTACAGAAACTAATTTACGCAACCCAACCAAGTGGTACTTAATATACTTGCTGTCTAACTTAGAATTTAGCCGGATGTTTATAGCATTAAGGCAATGACGTCAACGCGCCGGGGAACCTCTTTACTAATAGATTTTTACGGAAGGGGATCATACAATGCAAAATTAGGGGAACGGAGATATAAATACTGAGAAACCTGGCCAGGAATCAATCAGAAGCGTACTCCCATCACCAATACATCGTCAATTTGTTCTTCTTCCCCTTTCCATTCGTTAAACGTATTTTCAACCATCTCTTTTTGTTGTTCCATGGGCTTTGAATGAATAGAGAGTAAATATTCACGGAATTGTTTACGGCTGAACTTCTTATTCTTCGGTCCCCCGAATTGATCCTGATACCCATCAGAAGCCATATAAATAGTGTCATTTTCCTTCAGTTCGATCTTTCGAGTAGAAAACGCTGTTTGCGGACCAGCCATATACCCTACCGGTTGCGAATCATACTCTTTTGGGATAATGTCGCCATCTCGACAAAGGTACAGTGGGTTATTAGCTGCGGCAAACCTAAGGATGCCGTTCTCTTGATTCCAGGCACAAAGTACAGCGTCCATTCCATCTCGTTGCGTCTCTTCATCCTGCGTAAGGGTGGCAATAAGTTCTTCCCGTACATAATTAAAAATATCGCCCGGCTCTGAAATCTGCTTATCTTTAACCGCCTGGCTAAGTAAATTAGCACAAATGAGACTCATAAACGCTCCCGGTACCCCATGACCGGTACAATCGGCAGCACAGAAATAGAGGACATTGTCTTCCTGCTCCATCCAATAAAAGTCACCGCTCACGATGGTGTGGGGACGGAAAAACACAAAATGTTCGGGAAAATGTTTATCTCTAAAGGTAGTACTCGGCAGAATTGTATTTTGAATATTCTTTGCATAGCGCATACTTTTATTAATCCGCTCGTTCTTTTCACGAATCAGGTATTCGGCCTCTTTCAGTTCGCTAATATCACTATAGATCGCTACGATCTTTTCAAGCTGCCCGTTTTTCCCCTTTACTGGTGAGAGCGTAGTAGATGTCCACCGTTGGTGCCCTTCTTTATCAGTATGTGGAGATTCATAGTTGACAGGTTTCTTCTTTTTCCGTACTTTTTTGATAACCTGATCAATATTTTGATAAGAACTAATTGACTGGAGGTATTCACCAAACTCTTCCTGAAATTCCTGGCGACTATAGCCTGTAATGT
>CAZIGO010000354.1:2080-2287 GCA_964538595.1 uncultured Chitinophagales bacterium
CTTATTGATATATTCGAGTTTTCCCTCTGGGTTGGCAATAAGGACGCCATTGCTGGTCTCGCTCGCTACAATCGAAAGTTTTTCCAGCTTTGCATTTATTTGTTCGATTTCTTCTTTTTGTTGTTTAATAGAGCGATTCTTCTCTTCCAGAGCACGGTTCACCCTGCGTTTTTCAAGATAACTACGGGTAATAAAGAAGGTGACAAT
>CAZIGO010000355.1:0-981 GCA_964538595.1 uncultured Chitinophagales bacterium
TTCCCGTTTTTTATCCATCTTCCTATCACCCGTTTAGTATATTTATAATCAAGTGTTAAATCACACATAATACCATCTGTTGTGCTTAGTAGTTGAATCTAAAGATGAAAAAAGGTATAAAATCTCTTTATTCCTGAAAATTGCTTTCGAACTCATCATTTGCCCTTTGGTAATCGTCCTTCTCTCCAATATCCAACCAGTACTCGTGAATTGGGAAGCTGCCCACTTTCTTACTTTTATTCAAAAGCTTTTCTATCAGATCGGTCATGTCGTACTCCTTGCACTCAGGTATATGATCGATCACTTCCGGCTCCAAGACGTAAATGCCTCCATTGACAAAGAAGTCCTCCGTCGGTTTTTCGGTTATTTCTCTAATTTCACCGTTTTCGTCCTTAAACCTGATGACCCCGTAAGGAATCTCAAATTCGTATTTGGTGGAACCTAACGTCAAATCGTAGCCACTTTCTTTGTGGAAGTCCAACAGGCTATTAAAGTCCACTTTTGTAAGCAGGTCGCCGTTCATAACTATAAACGGCTTTTCAACCTCCCCCGCAAGCAGTCGGAGCGGACCGGCTGTGCCCGTCAAGTCCTCCTCTTCGATGTAACTTATGTTTGCTTCATGATCTTGACCATCGCCAAAGTACTCTTTTATTTGCTCGGCCTCGTAGCAGATGGAAAGGCAAATATTTTTAAGACCGGAGGAGACAAGTCGCTCTACTATTATTTCCAATATGGGCTTATCCCCCACCTCGAGTAGCGGCTTCGGCGTCTTATGGGTCATTGGTCTCAACCTCGTTCCCAGCCCCCCGGCGAGAACTACGGCGGGATTTTCCAGTTTTTGGGTTACTTCTTCTACAAGGTCCCGAAGCAAGACAATCGCATCAACTCGGCCTTCTTCATCGAGCAAAGGAATCTGTTGAACGTTATTCGTCCTCATTAATCCCACTATAGCATCTTCGCCTATATTCCTATGGGCTACAA
>CAZIGO010000355.1:991-2278 GCA_964538595.1 uncultured Chitinophagales bacterium
GGAAACTTCATCTTCCAAATCCTTTCCACTCAGAAGGGCCCGGCGGATATCTCCGTCCGTTACGGTTCCGAGCAAATGCCCTTTTTTATCGGTTACCAGTACTATACTCTTGGTAACCTCACCCTTTACAGCCTCATTTATGGTCGACATAGCACTCTTTATACTCTCAGAGGGCCGCACTAAAATGTCTTCGGCTTTCCTAGTTTCCATTTGTAGTTACCTCATGGTCTAGAAAAATTACAAGTTTTTTCCATTGCTACTCATTTCTTTAGCTGGAACACCGGCCACGGTGCTACCACTGTGTACATCTTCTAAAACAACCGCTCCAGCCCCGACGGTGCAATCCTCACCAATTTCCACATCTTGGATTACTTTTGCTCCGATACCAATATAAGACCTGGGCCCCACGATTACTTCCCCAGCTAAAGCTGCGGAAGGGGCTATATGTACATGATGGCCGATTTCACAATCGTGGTCAATAATCGCGCCAGTATTGATAATCACATTATCATCAATTTTGACGCCGGAATTCGCGATAGCTCCAGAAGCAATCATGATCCCTTTTCCCAACCCTACCCGTTTAGAAATGCTAGTATTACTGTGGATAGCATTTATTGCGTCAAATCCGTTCTCTAAAAGTAGTTTAAACAAATATTCTCTCTTCTTGTTTCCCTTGTTATCGACGGAACCTACTCCAACAATTGCCTCCTCTATTCCTCTTTCTCGTAATTTCGGCAGGTCGTGATCCGTCCCAAGAATCGGATAGCCAAGATAGTTATCACTAGTATTAGAGATCGGATTATCTACAAAACCCGCTATTTTCAGTTCTTCATTGGTTTCCAGAATTTCCGCTAAAACCTTCGAATGGCCTCCTGCTCCTAATATAAGCACTTTTTTTGCCATATTTATATCTTCCAAAATTTTAGTTTATTCCTCTGAAGGAAATTTATCTTCGAATTTCTTTGTTAGAATTTCTGAATCTAAATCTTGCTCTTCCAGAATTTTTATAATTCTATCCGAGGCTCCACCTTGGTAGTAAGGGTTCTGTAAATCCTCTAACGATCTTTGGAATTTTTTGCTCAAAGCCTTTTTTATCCCTTTCTTGATTTCGTTTATTTCACAGGAAACATCTATTACATTCCTGCCACTAACCCGGCCTTCTTGTCTGGGTCCAATATTCACCACGGACAAATTGAAAGATGCTGCCTCAATTATACCACTGGATGAGTTACCCACCATAACTAGGACGTGGTTTAGTAAACTATGATACAGTTTATGGCCCAAGTT
>CAZIGO010000356.1:0-2277 GCA_964538595.1 uncultured Chitinophagales bacterium
GCATAAAAATAAAGTCTTGTTTTCAGTGATTGATTGTACCGGCCATGGAGTGCCGGGCGCTTTTATGAGTATGATCGGGAACACTTTGTTAAATGAAATTGTGCAAAATCAGGGGATTACTCAACCGGCCCGGATTTTAGAAGCGTTACGGCAAAATATTATAAAAGTACTCCGACAGCGCGGGGAGGAAGAAGAAATACATGATGGAATGGATATGGCTTTGTGTACTTGGAATAAGAAGCAAGGGAAAATTAATTATGCCGGTGCTAATAATGATTTATATGTAATAACCACGGCACCGACTGTCTATAAACAGCACAGGGCATTTCAGAACAGGGAAAGTAACAAAAATGCTCAGTTGTTTGAATTATCGGCTGACCCCCGGCCTATCGGTTATTTTCCCCTTCCCGAAACCTCTTTCCATCAATATACGTTTACCCCTCAGGCGGGGGATCAAATATTTTTATTTTCCGACGGTTACCCTGATCAGTTTGGGGGGCCAAACGACAAAAAACTAAAATACAAAGGGTTTCGCCACCATCTTTTGTCCTGTTATAACGAGCCGGTAGATCAACAAGAAAAGATACTCGATAATAAATTGAATCAATGGATGAGGGGGCAAGAACAGATCGATGATATTTGTGTTATGGGGGTGCAGCTCGTATAGTTTAAGCAGTAATAAAAAACAAGGGAAGCCTCTCATAGTAGTTGATAGATAAACCTATATCTTATTGCAAGGCATGGCCATTATAAAATCTTTTAAAAAGATAAACTTTTCCTATATTTGATTAATTATGAATAGTTATTGGTTAGCACGTATATTAGCTGGCTATATTTTTGCCATTGCTTTATGGCCGTGTGCGGATTTGTTGGTGCAACAAACCTGTGGGCAGACCACTCATCTACATCAACAAACTCAACAAAAAAATCCTCATAAAGCCCATAACCAGTTTGGAGATGACTGTTCCCCGCTCTGTGTTTGTCATTGTTGTCATATGCATACGACCGTTCAAAAATTAATGCCTGATCTTTCAATAACCTTATCTTTTGTGAGATTAACTCCTTCTATAAAAAGACTCTCTGCTAAAATTATTACTGCTATTTGGGAGCCTCCTCGACTTTGATTAGCTGAGCTTAGGGACAACTATATACTTTTTTCTTCCCCCGTTCTTCTTATGATTATCAATATATCATTTCTCTTTTGTTAGTAGTATATTGAAAGTTTAGTACGCTTAAAATTAGCGTATACCTTAGTAAAATAGTTAGCCGAGTATGAAAAAACTTATTGAATTTTCTGTCAAAAACAAGCTGATCATTGGCTTACTTACCCTTGCACTGGCCGGGGGAGGGCTGTATTCGATGTTTACTATTCCTATCAATTCGATGCCCGATGTGACCAGCAATCAGGTTTCGGTCATCACCCTGTCGCCCACACTGTCAGCTGAAGAAGTGGAAAAACTGGTCACCTATCCCATTGAGCTCTCCTTGTCCAATTTGCCGGAAGTCAAGGAAGTTCGCTCTATTTCGCGGTTTGGCTTATCAAATATTACAGTTGTTTTTAAGGAGGATTTTGGCACATATAAACCTCGCCAGGTCATTGCTCATAAGCTCGAAGAAGTACAGCAAAAGCTGCCGGCGGATGCCGAAAAACCATTTTTGGCTCCCCTCTCCACCGGTTTAGGTGAAATTTACCAGTACGTTCTTACTACTCAACCTGGCTATGATACGGCTTACACAGCACGCGAATTGCGAACGCTCCAGGATTGGATTGTCAAAAGACGAATGGCTCTGACGGAAGGGGTGGCAGCCGTCAACAGTTTCGGCGGTGATCTGAAAGAGTTTGTAGTGGCAATTAACCCGAATCGCCTGAACAGCATGGATGTATCTATCACTGAAGTATTCAAGGCATTGAAGCAGAATAACGAAAATTCCGGTAGTGCTTACATCCAAAAAAATAATAAGGCCTACTTCATTCGAGCTGAAGGGATGATCAAAGGCGAAAACCTCGATGATATCCGCAATATCGTAGTAAAGACCGTAGAGGGCACCCCTTTGACTATCGGGGATATTGCCCAAGTAAAAGAAGGAGTAGCTCAGAAATTCGGGGGGATGACAATGAATGGTATCGGCGAACAAGTGGGAGGCATTATCATGATGATGCGAGGAGCTAACTCTAACAAAGTAATTAATAATGTAAAAGACCGCATAGAAAGTATTCGGCAAATACTGCCGGAGGGCGTGGTGATCAAACCCTTCCTCGATCGATCGGAGCTCATC
>CAZIGO010000357.1:0-2276 GCA_964538595.1 uncultured Chitinophagales bacterium
TCTGCTGTTAAGGTTTGCAGCGATAAACTGTCGGCGATTTGCACCGTATCATGGGGGGAACGGTTCAACAACGCATTAAACGCCGCTTGTTGACTTTGCTTTTTATCGCGAAGTGTTGCCAACTTATTTTTCAATTGCTCCCGCTCCATTTGAACCCGTAACACATCTACCATACCGGAATTCCCCTCTTTATAAGCCGTTTCAAACTTGGTGTCGGCTACCCCTTCCAATTGTTGTACTAATTTTAGATTTTCCTCTACTAACTGGATGGAGCGTTCCAGTTCATACAACTGATACCACTGCTGCTTTACTTTGAGAAACAATCGATTCCGCTGGTCCACAAAATGCTCGTATTTGGATTTGGCGCGTAAAGCCGCTTCTTTCCCTTTCGATTTCAATGTACCGAGCCAGGGGAACATTTGTCGGGCCCCTACTTTAGCCCGCTGCGGGCCCCAACGGGTTTCAATAGGACGTATAAAATAACTAAACGTCACTTCGGGATCGGGTAATGATTTGACTTGAGGCACTTTACGAAGGGCCGCTTCATACTCATAATAAGCACTTTGCACTTGGGGATTGTGCTCGGCCGCTTGTTTTAGATAGTCTTGCAATACCGGATGTTGGGCCCCTCCGAACAATGGGATCAAAACTATTGCGATACATATCATTATGTGATGTAAATACTTCATGATGATTTTTCCTTTGGATTTTGTTCTAATTGCCATTCTGACCACATGCTATATAGGACCGGTACCACAAAAAAGGTAATAATTTGAATGCTCATACCGCCAAACGTCGGAATAGCCATGGGGACTAACACACCAGCCCCCCGTCCGGTCGAAGATAAAACGGGTAATAACGCCAACAGCGTGGTGGCGGTGGTCATCATCGTAGGGCGAATACGGATACTACCCGCTTCCACTACCGTCTCGCGAATTTCCTGGCGGGAGGAGGGCTTCCACTTATTGAATAACTGCCGCAAATAAACCGCAATGACGACACTACCGTCCACCGCTATCCCAAAGAGAGCGATAAACCCCACCCATACGGCCGTGCTTAAATTGATCGTCTGCATTTGAAAGAGCTCTCGCAAGTTTTGGCCCGCTACTGAAAAATTCATGAACCACTCTTGGCCATACAACCAAATCAATATAAAACCGCCGGAAAACGCTACTAATAAGCTGGAGAAGATCATGAAAGTGGTGGACACCGACCGGAACTCAAAATATAAGATCAGAAATATAATGGCTAAGGCAATGGGGATCACAATACTCAAGCGATTTTCCGCTCGTACTTGGTTTTCATAGTTCCCGGAGAATTCGTAACTCACTCCCTTAGGCACATTTAAGGCACCTTGGTCAATTTTCTTTTGGATATATTGTTTGGCATTATTCACGACAGGTACCTCGGCATACTTTTCTTTTTTATCAAAGGTGACATAGGTGGTTAAGTAGGTGTTTTCCGTTTTGATGACTTGGGGCCCCTTTTCGTATTTAATATCCGCCAATTGACGGAGGGGAACTTGATTTCCTTGTGCTGTGGGGATAGGAACCCGCCCAATAGCTTCCGGATCATTCCGCCATTCGCGGGGAAAACGGACCCGTACGGGATACCGCTCTCGGCCCTCAACGGTCGTTGTCAATGGCATACCGCCAATACCCGTTTCGATATAACGTTGGACTTCTTTCACGGTTAAACCATATCGGGCCAGGGCTTTCCGGTCTAAGTCTATATTCAAGTAAGGTTTCCCCACGACGCGGTCGGCATAGACGGTGGAGGGTTTTATACCCTCTACATTCTTTAACATTTCTTCTAAGCGGAGGCCAAACTTTTGAATCGTATCCAAGTGGGGGCCGTAGACTTTGATTCCCATTGGAGCGCGCATCCCCGTCTGCAGCATCACTAATCGGGTTTCTATCGGTTGCAATTTGGGCGCCGATGTGATGGAGGGGAAATCGGTGGCTTTTACAATCTCTTGCCATATGTCATCAGTAGATTGGATGTGATCCCGCCACTGCCGATAAAATTGTCCATTCGGATCACGAATTAAATGGCCGGCTGAATCCCGCACGAACGCTCCTTGGTCATTGACTTTAAAGCGAACACGATGGCCGTCTTTATCCGTCTTGTACTCGCTTTTGTAATTAATGATGTTTTCATACATACCGATAGGAGCCGGATCCAACGGAGATGACACCCGTCCAAGTTTCCCGACCACTTGATCGACTTCCGGAATAGCGGCGGTCGCCCGATCCAGCTTTTGCAATATATTTTTT
>CAZIGO010000358.1:0-2259 GCA_964538595.1 uncultured Chitinophagales bacterium
GATCACCTTAATCGTGCTGTTGTTGAAAAAGAAAGGATACATGCAAATTGTACAGAAAAAACATTTGCGTGACCTGGGTCAGATGTTGTTTGCCTTCAGTATCTTCTGGATGTACTTGTGGTTTTCCCAATATCTATTGATATGGTATGGTAACTTGCCCGAAGAAACAGCTTATTATCTGGAACGATATAACCATTATTATTTGTTGTTTTATGCTAATGTGATTATAAACTTCTTTATTCCATTTTTAGTATTGATGAGTGCAGGAGCTAAAAAACGGTTTGTTCCATTAGCGGTGTCATCTTTTGCTATTGTAATCGGTCATTGGATTGACTTTTTCTTAATGGCTATGCCAGGCACCGTTGGAGCTAATTGGGGAATGGGAATTTTGGAGATAGGAATGTTGTTAGGTTTTGCCGGTATGTTTATCTTCTTAGCATTCAGGGCTTTATCAAAAGCCTCTTTAATACCGGTAAATCATCCATTATTAAAAGAAAGTAAATCGTATCATCCTTAAATTATAGGTGTAAATTCTGAATTATGATTGCAACTTTACTTATAGCATCGGTTATCTTACTGGTGGTTATTATCTTTCAGTTAGGACGGATCAGTGACTTGGTTACCACTTTACAGGATGAACGACAAGCTGATCATAGTAGAAATAATGTGAATGGATGGTTGATGTTAGGATTAGGGGCTGTGTTTCTCGGCCTGATCATTTGGTCGATCTTTGAATATCAAGAAAGCTTTCTGCCTCCTTCTGCTTCTGAACACGGTGTTTGGGTAGATAATTTGTTTAATATCACATTAGTGTTGACAGGTATCGTATTTTTGGCAACACAGATTATGCTGTTTTACTTTGCCTTCCGCTACCGGAGTAATAGAAAAAGTAAAAAAGCCTTTTACTATCCCGAAAATGACAAACTTGAAATTGCGTGGACTATAATACCGGCTATTGTTTTGACCGGGTTGATTGTATGGGGAGCCTTTCGTTGGTATCAAATCACTAAACCCGCTCCCAAAGATGCGTATGTCATTGAGGCTACCGGGAAACAGTTTAATTGGATTTTCCGTTACCCCGGTGAGGATGGAGAGTTGGGCCGACATAATTTTAAAACTATTTCATTAGTGAACAAGCTGGGGTTACTGAAAAAAGATAAAGCGGCTCATGATGATATTATTACATCAACTTTACATTTACCAGTGAACCGGCCTGTTAAAATTAAAATACGATCCCGCGATGTATTGCATAGTTTTTATCTGCCTCATTTCCGCGTAAAAATGGATGCCGTTCCGGGTATACCTACAACATTTTGGTTTAAACCTAAGTTTACTACAAAAGAAATGCGGCAAAAAACGGGAAATGAAGAGTTTAATTTTGAGTTGGCATGTGCTGAATTATGCGGAAAGGGACATTCCAGTATGAAATCTACCGTGGTAGTACAACAAAAGGATAGTTTAGACCAATGGTTAAAAAAACAAACAACGTGGGAAAAGACAATGAAAAGTTCTAATAAATGGGAAGGGTTAGTACAAAAACAAGAGGAAAAGATGCAACCTAAACATCAAAAAGGACATCACGGCAACGATGCAGAAGGCCATGCCGATCGGAATTCTGAAAATTCGAAGAAACAAATTACAAGTTTATAAAAAATAGTCAATTATGGCTCAAGCAGCAACTGCTGAAAAAACACATGAAGAACACCATCATGAAGAAAGCTTTATAACCAAGTATATCTTTAGCCAGGATCATAAAATGATTGCCAAACAATTCCTGGTGACCGGTATCTTTTGGGGAGTTGTAGGTGGACTTATGTCGCTGTTGTTTCGCCTACAACTGGCTTTTCCTGAGGAGAGTTTTGCCTTTTTAGAAACAATATTGGGAGGATGGGCACCCGGCGGTCAAATACAGCCGGAGTTTTATAATGCTATGATTACTATGCATGGTACGGTGTTAGTATTTTTTGTATTAACAGCGGGATTAAGTGGTACCTTCGCTAATTTCTTGATACCGCTACAATGTGGTGCCCGTGATATGGCTTCCCCTTTCTTAAATATGTTATCTTATTGGTTATTTTTTCTCGCGAGTGTGGTAATGTTTATTTCCCTGTTTTTGCAAACTGGACCAGCTTCGGGAGGATGGACTGTTTACCCCCCATTAAGTGCTCTGGAAGAAGCTTCATTAGGCTCTGGGGCCGGAATGACTTTCTGGTTGATTAGTATGGCTTTGTTTATCATGTCTTCGTTGCTGGGGGGGTT
>CAZIGO010000359.1:0-2247 GCA_964538595.1 uncultured Chitinophagales bacterium
CGCCTCATGCAGATGATATGCCATTTATTCATCCCGATGGTCAAACGCTATATTTCAGCTCCAAAGGTCACAGCAGCATGGGGGGATATGATGTCTTTAAAACCCAAAATATCGGGGGAGAATGGACGCCTCCGCAAAACCTGGGGTACCCGATCAATACCACGGGCCACAATACGCATATGACCATTACCGGTGATGGACAACATGCCTATTTTGCTTCTGCCCAAGAGGACGGTTACGGCAACCTGGACATATATAAATTAACCTTACCCCCCACCCTTCAACCGGCTATTGTAAAAGTGATTAAAGGAAAAATCACGAATACCGACAGTATTCCGCCTCCCGGTAATCAGTTAACCGTTCAAACACTTACCGACACCAGTCAACAAGGAATATACAATGTATATCACGATACAGCAACCGGTCAATTTACCTTATACCTCCCTCCCCATCAATCCTTTGAGCTAACCGCTAATGCTCCCGGCTATCCTGCCAACCGGGATACAGTAAATAGTAAACCGGCTAACCAAAAAGTCCCTTATCAATGGATTTTCCTAAAAAAGACATCTCCTACTCCCGCTCATGACACTGCGACAGCCAAAAAGGTTGACACCACCTCCGCTCCATCCTCTAAGGGACCCACTCCCTCCTCAAAGACGGGGGAAAAGTTGTTTATGGTGCGATATTACGATTTCGACAAAGCGACCCTGTCCTCCAAAGACCGTGCATCACTGAATCAATTATATCCACTACTCCAGCAATACGCTTCGCTTACCGTTAAAATAGGCGGACATACTGATGCTATCGGGTCAGTAAAATATAATAAAGCGCTGGGCAAAAAAAGAGCCCAAGTAGTCGCCGATTATCTAAAGGAGAAAGGCATCAGCGAAGACCGTATTACGATCAAGTGGTATGGGGAACAACAACCCTTTGCCCCCAATACGCTCCCCTACGGGGCGGATAACCCTACTGGTCGCCAATTAAACCGTCGTTCCGAAATTACAATACAAGGATCTCCTTCTGTTTTACAAAAAATTGATGATGCCTCCCTCGAACGACCTCAGATATACAAATACAAAGAGCAACTACAAAACACTTCAACGACCCAAGATTTAGTCTTTAAAGTACAAATCGCAGCCTATCTGGATCAACTTCCCGAACAGTATTATGAGGTATTTCATTCGATCGATGAAGTGGCTACCGGCCAAGACCCATTAAAAAAGTTTTTAGTCGGCCAGTTCGCCACCTATAAAGGAGCCAGTAACGCCAAACGATTACTAAAACAAATGGGGATAAAGGGAGCTTTTGTGGTGCCTTACCTTAATAAAAAACGAATATCCATTGATAAAGCTCTAGCTCAATCAAAGGGATAAACTAAACCTCTATCTTCTCATTAAAGTGGAGGGAGAAGGGGTTAGTCGTTCATCCGACCACTCAAAAATATAAGCCGTTGGGCCCTATCTTCCTGATTTGAACAGGATCAAGAGAAATAATACATTCAGTCCCCCCTTAATTGTCGTTAGATAAGTTTATCGGTTAAATAATTTTACCACCTGTCGATCTTTCGGCGTTCGAACAGTGACAAAATATAGACCGGGAGAGGCCTTCTCCAACTGCATCTTCAACTGCCGCCGATTTTTTAAGGACTTCGTTTGAATTTGTCGTCCCGTCACATCGGTAATAATGACCTGGCCTGTTTCTACTTGATGATCAAGTTGCACCCGGAAATTTCCTGTGGTAGGATTCGGGTAAACTTGTACTTCCATCGACGTAGAAGAAGGATCATCGGTTATTTTTGACAAGGTAGTATCACAGTGAGTAATTAATGTATCCTGTTTGGGTTTGAGGGCGGTCTTGGAATTAAATACGCCAACACCACGAGTCAGTTCCTCCCGCGGGGTATCTACCGTAAAAAAGGTGTCACTGACAATGGTATTGTAATCTTTAGCATTACAACCACTATTCCCCCGGTTACCCGTTTTGATCATATAGGCATCGGCACTGCCGGAGCTATAGCTATTACTGTGAGCAGCGACCATATAACCGTACGAGGCGGACACTACGTCAAAAGCCTTATCGTTGTCGGTATTCTCACCATAAATTCGGGTCCATAACGTATCCCCCTGCGCATCAGTTTTGATGAGGTAAACATCATTACTTCGCTCCCCTACTACAAGATAGCCGCCATCCGAGGTTTGTATTACTTCTCTCCCTTCTTCATTTAAAGAGGAAGAACCATACATCTTC
>CAZIGO010000360.1:0-2239 GCA_964538595.1 uncultured Chitinophagales bacterium
ACTCTTTTAATTGGGATTTACTTTGATTAGCGGTTAACCCCTTGATGATAGAAGCCAGAATTAACGGTATCATAATCATTTGCACCAATCGCAAGAACAACTTGCCAGGTAACGCCAACCAACTTCCTATCACTTTTGTTACATCCGGCGACAACCATCCTAAGGTGGGCCCTATAATAATTCCCACTATTATTCCCAATACCATTGCTACCAGTACCTGCGCCCATAAACGCTGTTCTATTAAGGTTTGCAGATAAGTATTTAGCTGTTTTAAAGCAGGCATAAATATTGTAAAAAGTTAAAAGTCTATTACAAAACAACAAATATATACCATGAATTCCCTATAAATATAAGCAGAAGTGATACTTTTATTCTTATTGTCTAGCCATTCCATTGTTGAGATTAATTTTACAATGGGGGACCATTGTAATCTTTCATTTTAACATTTGTTAGCTCGGCATTATGTGGCTCTGATTATAAAATAACTCCCCTGAGAATTGATAAATTTTTGTTTAAGGAGTCCTTTTGTTTCACTCAACCACTCTACTACCTCATAATGAATATCATAAAAGGGGACGCCCCATAAATAAGTATGGAGTGTAATTTCAGAATTTATTTTATATCGATCTTGAGCCGGCTGTACTTCTACAACCTGTCGATCATAAATCTCAACAATAGTTTTACTGCCTAACAGATACATCATTCCCGTTAACACGCTAAGTTTAAATCGCCGGTCGGGTAATAATTGATGAGGCGAAGGATGGGAAGGATATAAGTAGGCCCCATTCATTGCTTTAATCCTTACTTTCTTATGGGACACCCCTGATGTAAAGGGAAGGATGTTCAACACCATCCGGCTGTGTTCAGGACGACAATAAAACCGGGTTTTAGCACTATCTTTTAGTTGGTCTTCATCATCATAGAATTTGATATAAATAGGTATATAAAAGGACCGGCGCTGTTTTTGTACCTCCCCCACCCTAAATGATTGCCGATTGACCAATTTCCCTTCTTCATTATAATTATAGCGGGTAAATTTTTTACCGGAAACTTGACGAATGGGGTGTTGTTCCAATGATTGGGCGCCAATGTATATAACCCCATTACAAATAAGCAGGAAAAGTATGCTTATTTTTAACAATAAATATATTGAAGAACGAACCTGCACCTTCTTCATCAAAAACAGCATCATTGTTGTAAAACTTTACCCCCGCTTATTCATCTTCTTGTTGTGTTTGAGCCTTTTTCATAAAATGTTGATGTTTTTTTTCATGCTCTTTCAAGTGGTGGGTAAGCATACCGATTGCATCGGCCAATTCTTCATATTCTTCCCAGTCCTCTTCCAATTCATCAACTATTTCATTTAGTTCTTCCAATGAAGCTTTATAATCTTCAAATAATTGGGCATGGGCTTTTAGCTTTTCTTGGTATTTCTTGTGCATCATATTGAATTTCCGATTTATCGAATTAATTAGCTATTAAGCTACCTCACAGAAAATATACAATAATAGCTACAAGGTTAAAGACGGTCAATAGCTTTTTTCAGTCGATCACGTACTTGTTGGGCAATAGGGCCTAAGTCTTGATTTTCTACCGCTTGCATAGAAGCTACCGGGTCTACGGCAGCAACCTCTACTTCACCATTCATTTGTTGTACAATAACATTACACGGCAACATAACTCCAATTTTATCTTCTTCCTGTAAAGCTTGATAGGCAAAATTAGGATTACAGGCTCCTAATATTCGATATTGGCGAAAGTTCTTGTCCAGTTTTTCTTTAAATGTGTCTTTTACATCGATTTCGGTCAGTACGCCAAATCCTTCTTCCTTAAGCGATGCAGTTATAGCTTCAATTACTTCATCGAACGATTGAGTGAGGGTTTTGCTGTAATAATATTTCATAATTTTAAAATTTAATGAGAAAATAAATAGTCAAGTTACCACTAAAACTTTTCTTTAAAAAGGCTATCACCATTACCGAATAGAAATCGATTTGCCTGATCGGTCATCCTCAAATTTCTCTTTTGGTAAGAGAATAGTTAATATTCCATTTTTATAAGTAGCATCAATTTGATCTACATCAATGAATCCCGGTAAAGTAAACGCACGAGAAAATGATGTATAACTGAATTCTTGCCGTGTATATTTTTCACGTTCTGACCTTGAATTTTTCTCTTTTTGAGCTGTAATAGTCAAAGCCCCTTGCTCCACAGATACTTGCAAATCTTCTTTTTCTAT